>CAZXAO010000024.1:0-15085 GCA_964638465.1 uncultured bacterium
CGCGTTAACCCGGCACCGCCTTGCTTTTTGGGCGTGCGGTGCGCTCGCACCGCTTTCCTACAACCACCCCACGGGATTTTCCCTGAAAATCCCGTGGGGACCCCGGAGACCACCCCGGAGCCGCCCCAGGGCATTTCTTGCCGAGAACCGCCCTGGATCCCCCGCGGTAGAAAAATGAAACCACCTCCGACGACCCCAAAGGGAGAACGACTTTGGACTGCGGTGCTCCAGCACCGCTTTCAACCAAAGCGGCGACCAGTCGCCGCACTCCATATTGTCTGGATGCGATACCCCGGCCCTTTGGACTGCGGTGCCTTGGCACCGCTTTCCTATCCCTGGACAGAGAAATCGCGGCTGAAGCCGCTCCTACGGATTCACCCCACGGGATTTTCTTTGAAAATCCCGTGGGGACCCCGGAGGGGGACCCCAAACAGGAAACCGATCAAAAACCCCGTGGGATTACGGCCCCTGGCGAGGACCACGGTCAAACCCGTTCTTCCCTTCCAGGAAAGCGATGGCTCCTTCAGAACGCCTCCCGAACCCGGTGATAGGCATGGATCAGGGTTTGCCACACCACCTCGGGCCGTTCCGATCGGATGGACGACATAAAGGGCGTGCCCCGGAAACTCCAGGCGGCCAGATTCCGGACACCGGCCCGGGCGGCGGCCTCCACGGCCCGGGCCACATCCTCTTCACCCCCGGCGGGGATCCGAAAGGCCTGGATCCAGATTTGCGGCTCCTTGCCGTGGGTGCGGGCCAGGTCCACCACCCGGCGGGCAAAGCGGTACACATGCTGCGAAACCGCTTCACCCCTGAGCCGCAGGGAAACATTGTGCCAGTATGGATCGGTGCCCACGATGTCCAGTTCGGGCAAAGCGAAGAACCGGGGCCAGGTGTCCAGTTCCCGGTCGTGGGGCAAAAGGCATAGGGCCGTCCGCAGTCCCCGATCCCGGGCGTGGGCGGCCAGTTCCTGAATCAGGCTCAGGAGACTCTCCATCTGGAACGCCAGGACCTCGGGGGTCATCGCCCGGGGCAGGGGATGGCCGTAGCGATCCCGAAAGGCCTGCTGGCACGCTTCGCACCGGCAGGCATCCCGGCCTGCGTGATGGTAGAAGTGGGGCTCGTCAAAGAACACGCCGTCGGCCCCGGTTTCCGCTGCGGCGTCCACCCAGGCGTGGAGGAACCGCCGGGTTTCCGGATGATTGGGACAGGCGGCCGGTGCAGGCTCACCGGTGAACAGGACCTGGTTGGCCTCCCGGTGTTCCAGGGCGAACCGGCTGAAGGCCTCGCCTCCAAAGATCCGGCCCACACCCCAGGGATCCAGGAACACCTCCAGGCCGTGCCGGTGCGAGTGTTCCACGATCTCGCGCAGGGTCCCGTGGTAAAAGGCCCAGTCGTTCTCGGAAAAGGTGTGCACCACGAAGGTGAGGCCGGCCTCGGCCATCTCCTGGAGATCCCGGTCCACATGCCGAGGATCCCGGTTGCCAAAGTAGGAGACACCCAGTTGCCAGGACGCCATCCTCTTCCTCCGTTGGCCTTCAAGGGTACAGGGCCTGCCAGAAGCCTGCCACCGTTCTGAGGCCTCAGGTAACCACGATGAGGAGACTGCCCAGGACCATCAGGAGGCTGCCCAGGAGCCGATAGGCGAAGGCGGCCTCGTGGAAGAGCAGCCGACCCAGAAGTACGCCAAACACCCCCTGGAGTCGTTTCAGGGCGATCATGTAGGCCACCACCGCCCGTTCAATGGCCAGCATGTGGAACACCACCATCCCGCTGAAGAAGGCGCCGGAGAGCACGAGCCACCGCAGGGTCGGTCCTGCAATCCGTCGCGACCGGCGGGGCAGCCCCAACGGGGCCAGCACCAGGGTCATCACCACGGTGTAATGCACACTGAAGTAGGCCGGTGAGGAGTGCTGCACCAGGGCCTTGCCCGCCAGGGAGGTCAGGCTATAGAGGGCTGCGGCAGCCAGCATTTGCCGGCTCCCGGGCTCCTGGAACAGGGCCCGGAAGGGCGTCCAGAACCCGTGCCGTCGCTGATCCAGATTCAACACATAGGACCCCAGGACCACCAGCAGGATGCCCAGGAACCCCGGCCCGGTAACCCGTTCCCCGAGGAACAGCCAGCCGGTGAGCACCAGGAACAGCGGGGTAAAACTCAGGTAGGGGAGGGTAAGGGAGAGGGGGGATCGTCGGATCGCCTGAATGTAAAGGAGCAATGCCAGTGTCTCCAGAGGAATCCAGGGCAGATGGAGCCACCAAAAGGTGGCATCCAGGGGAGGAATCCCCTGGACCAGCAGCGGCAGCAACAGGGGAACCGAAACCAGGTACCGAAAGAAGAGCAGAAATCGGGGATCTACATCCTGCTGCATGGCTTTTTTGGCCGCCGCGTCGCTGGCGGCCCAGCTGGCTGCAGAGAGCACGGCCAGGAGCGCCCACATGGTCCCTCCCAATGAACAGGCCCAATGGTACACCGACCCACAGGATCCGGGCTTGCTGCTGTCTGAAGCCCGGTGTACATTAAACGCAATGGATCTGGCCACCTTCTGGGTGATCCTGCTCACCTTCGCCCCGGGCGGAGGACCGGTTTACCGGGAGGGCATTCTGCCCCTGGAAACCCCTCCGGAACAGGTGGTGACCATAGACTGGGGAAACGACGGTGATCCGGATCTTCTGTGGGTTTCCCCGTTGCCCGGTGAAACCCGGCTGCTGGAAAACGAGGGCGCCGGGAACTTCGTGGACATCACGGAGACCACCGATCTACCCCAGAGCCCCGGGTTTCTCACCCTGACGGCTCTGCCCTTCGCCTCGGCCTCCCCCTGGCTGGTGGGCACCGACATTCTGTCTCCCCAACGACTCCGGTTGTATCGCTTTTCGTCCCGGGCCCTGGAAGAGGTGGCCACCCTCACCCTGCCTTCCGGGCTCACCGGCCCCCTGCGGGTACTGGACCCCCAAACGCTCCTTCTGCCTCTGGAGACCGGTGTCCTGCCGGTTTCCGTGGACACCCTGGGCACCCTGGAGGCTGGGCCCCTGGTGTCCACCGACGGGCCGGTGCTGGACCTTTGGGTACTCCCCGCAGATAGCGGCTCCGGCGCCGTCTGGCTGCTTCAAACACCCCAGGCCTGGTTCCTGGGCACCCCCGAAGAACCCCAGGCCTACGCCCTGACCTCTGCAGACACCCGGGTGTGCCCCCTCCCCTTCACCCCATCGCCGGAGCCCCAGCTCCTGGTGTGGGACTCCTCCGGTACCCTCTCGCTCCTCTCCCTGCAGGGTCAGATCCTGCTCCGGGGGACTGCACCGCCGGGGGCCTATCACTTTCTGCCGGTATGGGCCAATGGCCTCTGGGGATGGGGCACCACGGCAGAGGGACAGCCCGCACTGGTACACTTCCAGCCTGCCCTCCTGCAGTGGGAAATTCTTCACCTGGACAGCCTGGGCGAAACCGTAGTGCCCGTGGACGATCCAGAGGACCCCTGGCCCCGCTTCCTGGTGCTGGGACACGACTCCGCAGTGCTGGTTCGGCTTCAACCCGGGGACGACCTGGCGGGCTGGCTTCTTCCCTCGAGCCCTCCGCCCCGCCTCTGGGTCCGAAGCCTGTACCACCCCCTGTGGTTCCATCCCTGGATTCCCTCGCCCCTGGGGATGGTAGTGGTGGCCCGGGCGGATTCTGCCCTCTGGCTCACACCGTCGGGCCCGGTCCCCTTGAACCCCCCGGCACCGGGCACCGTGGTGCCCCTGGGAATAACCTCTGGTCCCTCGGGAGCCACCCCCGTGGGTCTCTGGGTTCACCCCAACCCCACCCATCGCACCCTGAAGATTGAGTTTCTCGTTACCGAACCTGCCCTGGTGGAGGTGCTGCTCTGCCGAACGGATGGCCAGGTGCTCCGGGTCCTGGACCGCTCCGTGCGGCAACCCGGACGGTACCAGATCGTGACCCAACTGGACCCCCTGCCACCAGGCCAGTACCTGGTGGTGTGCCGCCGGGGCAACGAGGTGGAGAACCGAAAGGTCATCCTGCTCCCATGAAGGACTGCCTTCGCCACCTGCGGGAACGCCTGCCCCGTTCCCTCCAGAAGGAACGCCTGCTCTACTTCGTCGGGGGCACAGTACGCGACTGTCTTTTGGGACGAACCCCCCAGGATGTGGACCTCGTGTATGCAGGCCGGGTCCGGCACCTGCTGCGCCGCCATCGTCTGCCTGGCCACCTGGTTCCCCTGAAACCCGAACTGGACGAATATCGCCTGGTCCTGGCCCCGGACTTCTGGATTGACCTCACCGGCCTGCGGGCCCCTAACCTGTGGCAGGACCTGGAGCTCCGGGACTTCACCCTCAACGCCCTCGCCGTTCCCCTGGACCTCGTCACCCTGCTGGACCCCACCGGAGGCCTCTCGGACCTCCGCCACCGTCGCATCCGGAGCTTCCGCCGCCGGAACCTCCAGGCCGACCCGGTGCGGCTTCTACGGGCCTTCCGGTTCCAGAGCGAACTGGGCTTTACCGTAGAACCCCAAACCCTCCGCTGGATCCGGGACCTCCGCAAGGCCATCCATCGCACCGCACCGGAACGGCTCCGCGAGGAACTACTCCGCCTCTTCGGCGCCCGCTGGGTGCCCGAGGCCTGTACCGGACTGCGAGACACCAGCCTGCTCCTGGAGATCTTTCCAGAACTCCAGGCAATGGACCTGACCTTCCAGCGGTCCCTCGTGGACCAGAACCTGCTGGACCACACCCTGGCCACGGTCCAGCATCTGGCCACCTGGGTCTTCGCCCTGGACGATACGCCCCTGGCCCCCTACCACCAGGAACTGGCCCCGGTGCTGGAAAACCCCCGCCGCCGGGCCCTGCTCTTCCTGGCAGCCCTGCTCCACGACATCGGCAAACCTCAAACCCTGAGCCGGGACGCCGAGGGCCGCACCCACTTCCTGAACCACGATCGGGTGGGTGCCCGGATGGCTGCGCAACGGCTCCAGGCCCTGCGATTCGCCCGCCGGGAATGGGAGACCGTCGCCTTCTTAGTACGACACCACATGTACCCCCACCATCTGGCCTGGGACCCCCATATGACCGACCGGGCCATCGCCCGCTATGTTCGCCGCATGGGCGAGTGGGCCTTCCCCCTGCTGCTCCTGGCCATCGCCGACGCCCTGGCCTCGCCCCCCGAGGAGATGGGCATTGAACGACACCTGCTGCTGGCCCGGAAGATCCACGAGATGAGGGATCGCCAGCGGAAAACACCTTCGCAGCGCCTGCTCACCGGCCATGACCTCAAGGCCCTGGGGATTCCCGAAGGCCCGATCTATCGCAAGATCCTGGACACCATCCAGGAGGAACACCTGGCCGGCCGCCTCCAGACCCACGACCAGGCCCTCCGGCGGGCCCGGGAACTCTACGAGCAGTTGAAGGCGTAGGTCCTGGCCCCTTTTTACCGCGAAGTTAAGCGCACACGAAACCCTACCCATGGGATAGGCCATTCCCATTCCCCCTCCCTGAAGGGGAAGGGCGAAAGACCACCCCCGGGGTAGGAGAAGGGCTCCACCGTCCAGCGACCCCGAAGGGCAAACAACTTTGGAGTGCGGTGCTCCAGCACCGCTTTGATTCAACCAAAGCGGCGACAGGTCGCCGCACTCCAAAAGCGGCACGGGCGTGCCGCACTCCAAAAGCGGCGTCGGGCCGCCGCGCTCCATATTCGCTGGACGAAGGAATACCATTGCGGTGGAAGCCGCTCCTACAGGACCCACCCCAGGGGATTTCCTCCGAAAATCCCCTGGGGACCCCGGAGAGGGGAAAACACGATCCAGAGTCCCCCGGAGCGTTCACCGGGGGGCCACCGCCAACCCCACCCCTCCCCCGGTTTTCCACACTTGACATTCCCTTCCTCTTCGTGTAGGGTATGAAAAGGCGGGCGAATTTCGCCTGACAGTTCTTTCCCTTTCTTCAATCCACCTTTTGGGACATCGGGGAATGGAGGGCCGACGAAAAGAGTCGGCAAAAATCAAGCCAGAGAAGGAGGTTCCAATGGACTGGCTTAGAGAATTGAAACGGAACATCACAACCCTGGACGAATTAAAAAACTACCTTCCCCTGAGCCCCGAAGAGGAACAAGCCCTCCAGCGAGTCCTGGAGCTCCACCCCATGAGCATCCCCCGGTACTACCTTTCCCTCATTGATCCCTCGGACCCGAACGACCCCATTCGCAAGATGGCGGTTCCCACCACGGCTGAACTCATCGCCGAAGGCGAGTACGATACCAGTGGCGAGCACGAGAACACGAAGCTCCCCGGTTTGCAGCACAAGTACGCCCAAACTGCCCTGATCCTGGCCACCACCCGGTGCGCCATGTACTGCCGGTACTGCTTCCGCAAACGGCTCGTGGGCCTGAAGAGCGAGGAGGTCATCCGACGCCTGGAGGCCGCTGCCGGGTACATCCGCCAGCATCCGGAGATCAACAATGTGCTGATCTCCGGCGGCGACCCCCTGACCCTGCCCAACGACCTTCTGGAGCGGTTCCTGAAAACCCTGACCCCCATTCCACATCTGCGGTTCGTACGCATCGGCAGCCGGGTTCCGGTGACCTTCCCCTACCGGATCCTCTGGGACGACGATCTTCTGAACCTCCTGCAACGCTACTCACGCCCGGAAAAACGGCTCTTCGTGGTGACCCACTTCAACCATCCCCGGGAGATCACCCCCGAATCCACGGCCGCCGTGGCCCGGCTCATTGACGCCGGCGTGATCGTCAGCAACCAGACGGTGCTCCTCCGGGGGATCAACAACGACCCCGAGGTGCTGGCCGAACTCCAGAATCGCCTGGTGTCCATCGGGGTGAACCCCTACTATGTGTTCCAGTGCCGGCCGGTGAAGCGGGTGAAACACCACTTCCAGGTGCCCCTGCTGGAAGGCTACTGGATCGTAGAGGAGGCCAAAAAGCGGCTGAACGGACACAGCAAGCGGTTCCGGTACGCCATGTCTCACCGCACGGGGAAGATTGAGATCCTGGGGGTGGTGGGGGACTACTTCGTGTTCAAGTACCACCAGGCCAAGAACCCGGAGAACTACGGCAAGATCTTCTTCCGCCGGGTGAACCCCAGGGCCGGTTGGCTGGACGAACTGGAACCCGTGGAGGCCGAAGAGGTGCTGGCTTCAGGCGTGGAAAACAACGGCTAAAGGGCTTTGTGGACCCCTTTGGGCGGGGCGGCGGCCTGTGGCCGCCGCCCCGCCCCCGGTTCAATACCCGACCAAATCACCAAAACACTTTCCCTTTTCCAGGCTTGAACCCTCCCGTGTAAGCGTTTACTTTCTTTTCTTGAAGGAACCAAACCGGCCCGCACCGGGCCCATCACACACCAAGGAGGTGGTCATGAGGCAAAGGATCGGTGTCATCTCCCTGCTGGCCCTCAGCACGGGCCTGCTCTCCGCCGCCGAGTGGACCCTCTCCGGCCAGATCCGCCACCGCTTTGAATGGGACCACCGCGCGTTCAACGCCGACCAGGGGGCCAATACCTACCACCTGCTCCGTTCCCGTCTGGGCGTCCAGTTCTCCGCTGACCCCGTATACGCCTACTTCCAGTTCCAGGACTCCCGCACCTTCGGCACCGAAACCAGTACCCTCACCGACGGCAGCGCCGACCACTTTGACCTGCATCAGGGATACCTCCGGATCCGGCACCCCTTCGGCTGGCGGATGTGCCTCAAGATCGGCCGCCAGGAGGTGGCCCTCGGCAACCAGCGCCTGATGGGCGCCGTGGGCTGGCACAACATCGGCCGGAGCTTTGATGGCCTGCTCCTGAAGTCCCACCTCGGTCCCATGGGCCTCCGGCTGTTTACCCTGCGCACCAACGAAACCAGCGCTCCCAAGGACCAGGGCGACTTTGATCTCTTCGGCCTCTACGGCACCCTGCCCGTCTCCGGCCTGAAGGTGGAACCCCTCCTGCTCCTGGAAAAGAACTACAACCTTCCGGACTCCCAGGCGATTCAACGGTTCACCGCCTACGCCTGGCTCCACGGTGGCCTCGGCCCCCTCTCCTACAGCCTGGAGGGCGCCTACCAGGGCGGCACCCAGCAGGGTCTGGACATCGCTGCCTTCCTGGCAGCAGCCAAACTCGGCTACACCCTCCAGAACACCCCGGCCCAACCCGGCCTCGCCCTGGGCCTGGACTTCCTGAGCGGCGATTCCGATCCCACCGACGACAAACTGGAGGTCTTTAACACCCTGTACGCCACCAACCACAAGTTCTACGGCTACATGGACTACTTCCTGAACCTCCCGGTCCACACCTATGGCCTGGGCCTCCAGGATCTCTACGCCACCCTCTCCCTTCGCCCCTATCCCGGCCTCATGGCCAAGGCCACGGCCCACCTGTTCCAGGCTGCCCAGGACTACACCCTGCAGGACGGCTCCAAAACCCGGACCTTCGGAAACGAAGTGGACCTCACCCTGGCCTATCGGTACGGGGAGAACCTGGGGGTCTCCGGGGGCTTCTCCGTGTTCCTTCCGGGTGACATCTTCAAGGAACAACGGGGCGAAGACCCGGCCACCTGGTTCTACCTCATGACCACGGTCACCTTCAAGTAAACCGGGGGATTGGATGGCTAAGCTCCTGCTCACCCGAGGGTTCTGGCTCTTCGTGGTGGGGGTGATCGTGGGCATCGCCGTCGTGGGGTTCTCGGCCCGGGCGATCCATACCACCTCGTCGCCCGAGTTCTGCATGAGCTGCCACGAGATGCGTATCGTCGGGGAACAGGGCTGGATGTACTCGCCCCACTACCAGAACGCCCACGGGGTGGTGGCCGAGTGCACGGACTGCCATGTGCCCCCTGGCGTGGTGGCCACCCTCTGGACCAAGACCCGCGACGGCCTCAAGGACATCGTGGTCCACTACTTCGGCAACCCCAATCCGAACCTCATGGATTGGGACCACCTGGCCCAAAAGGCCCGGGCCAAGATCCGCGACGAAGCCTGCCTGCGGTGCCACGAAAACCTCACCCCCAAGGGGGCCAGCATCAAACAACTCGTCGCCCACCGGGAGTATCTTCGGCTCGGGGGCGAGAAACGGTGTCTGGACTGCCATACCGAGGCCTTTCACGGCCGTTTCCGGGAACTGCTCACGCCCCCGGCCACGGTGGCCGCGGGCACCCGGTAGGAAGGGAAGACAAGGAGGAACACCATGCGTGGTCTTGCCCTCCTCTTCGCAGGAGTTGCCCTCTGGGCGCTGGTCATCCCCGGCCAGGCCCACGCCCAGGGCAACCAGACCCTGGGCCAGTTGACCCAGCCCATCAAGATCCAGCGGGGCCTGAGCACCATTGAAAAGGAATGCATTGAGTGCCACGCCCAGTACGAACCCGGCAAGGTGCACGACTGGGCCAATAGCGCCCACGCCCGCGCCAATGTCACCTGCCTGGACTGCCACGGCGCCAACCCCACGGACAAGGACGCCCGGGACTGTCCCGGCACTCGGAAGTACCGGAACATCAAGATCAGCCCCATTGTCACCCCCCTGGACTGCTCCCGATGCCATCCCCAGGAGTACGAGGAGTTCGCCCGCAGCAAACACGCCCGCACCTGGGAGATCATTCGGGACAAGATCAAGGACCCCTGGCTGCGGGGAATGAACAACGACGCCGAACGGGGCACCGGCTGCTATGTGTGCCACGGCTCCGACCTTTCCAGCGGCCAGCTGACCCCGGTGAACTGGCCCAACGAGGGTATCGGCCGGCTGAACCCCGACGGCAGCGCCGGCTCCTGCGTGGCCTGCCACACAGCCCACCGGTTCTCCGTAGCCGAGGCCCGCAAACCCGAAACCTGCGGCCAGTGCCACCTGGGTCCGGACCATCCCCAGGACGAGATCTACTTTGAGTCCAAACACGGCAAGGTATACCTGGCCGAGGGCCACGAGTGGAACTGGGACAAGGCCCCCGACGCCTGGGAACCGGGCGTGGACTTCCGGACCCCCACCTGCGCCGCCTGCCATATGTCCGGCATCGGCCCGCTTCGGACCACCCACGATGTGGGCGAACGCCTCAAGTGGGAAGCCCAGGCGCCGCTTTCCGTGCTGAACAAGGACCACGACGGCAACGCCGAACGCAAGAAGATGGAACAGGTGTGCCAGCAGTGCCACTCGCCCAACTGGACCCGGAGCTACTTCACCCGCTACGACCAGGCCATTGAGAACTACAACGAGAACTACTTCAAGCCCGCCAAGAAGATCATGGACGACCTCTACGCCCAGGGCATCCTGACCAAGTGGCCGGTGTTTGACGAGGAGATTGAGTGGGTCTACTACGAACTCTGGCACCACGAGGGCCGTCGGGCCCGGATGGGCGCCGCCATGATGGGCCCGGATTACGCCTGGTGGCACGGCTTCTACGACCTGAAGAAAACCTACCAGCACCTGGTGCGCCTGGCCGAAGAGGCCAAGAAGAACGGCCACGGCACCCCGGTGTATGTCCCCGGTTCCGGGGGCCAGAACCTGACCCCGGCCCGGGTGACTCCGGTGCAACAACGCTGGGACCAGGTGAAACACCTGATCGGACGACCGTAGAACCCATCGGAGAGCTTGTGGGGGGCGGCCCGCGCGACGCGCGGGCCGCCCCCCGCAGTTTTGGAAACTTCTTTGCACCCGATCCGCCCCACAAAGGAGGTTTGCCATGGGGCGGATCACCCTCGCCGCACTCTGGCTCCTGTGTGCCAACGCATTGCCACTGTTCGCCGTGGAGAACGAGGAGTGCCTGGCCTGTCACAGTGATCCGGAATTGGTCAAGGTCCTGCCCTCCGGGGATACCCTTTCCCTCTTCGTGGACGAGGAACGCTTCGCCACCTCGGTCCACGGCCTCAACGAACTCGCCTGCACCGATTGCCACAGCGACATTGAGGAACTCAACTACGACCAGGAGGTGCCCCACCCGGTGCCCCTCCAGCCCGTGGACTGCGCCCAGTGCCACGATGCCGAGGCCGAAGCCTACGCCCAAAGCATCCACGCCCAACTCCGGGCCCAGGGCAAAAACGCCCCCTCCTGCGCCCAGTGCCACGCATACCACTACACCAAGTACCTCTACGCCGACAATGTGCTGGACCTGGAAAACAAGTTCTGCCTCCGGTGCCATGACCCCTATGCCTTCCACGCCTGGCTCCCCCAGAAGGCCACCCACTTCCGCCATGTGATGTGCACCGTGTGCCACGCCGAGGGCGTGTCCCCCCGCGTGCACCTCCGGGTGTTTGACCGCCGGAACGAACGTTTCGTCTCGGGCCAGGAACTGCTCAAAACCCTGGGCCTCTCCGAAGAGGCCTTCCTGGAAACCTATGACCAGAACGGCAACGGCACCCTGGACCTCGCCGAACTGGAACACCTGAAGGCCACCCTGCACCAGAAGGGGATCCACGCCGTCTTCTTCGGCGAGATGGGCGTGGACCTCACCCCGGAAGTGCACCAGGTCACCAAGGCCCGGGCCGTGAGCACCTGTGAGTCGTGCCACACCCCGGATTCTCCCAACCTCCAGCAGGTGGTCTTCGTGGTGTCCAAACCCACCGGGGAGGCGGAGTTCTTTGAGGTCAACCCCGTGGTCCTCCGCAGCCCGGAGGTCTCCAACTTCTACCTGCTGAACGCCACCCGGATTCCCCTGCTGGACCGGGTGGGCCTGGTGATCCTGCTCCTGGGCGTGGCCTTCGCCGTGGGCCACGGCCTGCTGCGGGCGCTGACCACTCCGATTCGCCGCAACAGGAGGAAGGCATCATGAAACGCGTGTACCTGCATCCCGGCCCGGTTCGGTTGTGGCACTGGATCCACGCCCTGAGCATCGTGGTCCTGGCCCTCACCGGCGCCCAGATCCGGTTCGCCGACGAGATCCACTGGCTCTCCTTCCGCACGGCCGTCGTGATCCACTGGTGGGTGGGCATCCTGGTGGCCCTGGACTTCCTGCTCTGGCTGGGCTACTACCTGGGCACGGGCCGCATCCGGGTGTACCTGCCCCGGCTGTACGACCTCGGCAGGGGGGCCTGGCGACAGGTGCGGTACTACGCCTACGGTATCTTCGTGGGCGAGGAAAACCCGTTCCATCCCGAGCCGACCAACAAGTTCAACCCCCTGCAGAAGCTGACCTACCTCGGGATCATGTTCGTGCTGCTGCCGCTGCAGGGGATCACCGGCATCCTGCTCCTGGACACCCACCGGTTTGCGGGCATCATCCAGGCGCTGGGGGGGCTCAAGGCGATCACCACGGTGCATGCGGTGCTCTTCTATGTCTTCTCGGCCTTTGTGATCGCCCACCTGTACCTGGCCAGCCTGGGCCCCACCTTCTGGAGCCACTTCAAGGCCATGCTCACCGGCTGGGAAGAAGAACCCGAAGAATCCTGAACACCGCCCGGGGCACCGTCGCATCCGCCTCTGTTGAAGGAGCCCCCCAGGGGTAAGTTCCACGCCCTCAAGGGATCATGATGGGCTGAAGGGGGGTATCTGCCCCAGGTCATCGGGCGGAGGGGACCCGTGTTCTACCAGCCCTCCCGTCCGCTTACGGTGTCCCAAAAACCTCTGGATACCGCTGTACCCAGGTTTCCAGGTCCTGATCGTAGCGAAACCGGAGCACCCGGTATCCGAGGGTTTTCAGTCGCCGTTCCACTTCCCGATCCCTGGCCCCCTGTGCCGGCGCATCGTGGGGCGGACCGTCGCAAAAGATCACCACATTGGGGGCATAGAAGAAATCGGCCACGCAGTCTGCCTCCGGGATGCGTTTCTGTGCGTTCTCCGGGAGCCGGTACCCCTGGTGATACAGAAAGTCCAGAAAACGGCGTTCCAGGGCGGAGCGGGGGTCCAGGGCGACGAGCAGCTGGCGGTACTGTTCCTCCCGGGACCCTGCCGTCGTAGAGGACATCTGGACCGTTTCCCCTTGCAGCCTCATTAAAAACTCCTTCACCCGAAAGCGATCCAGGTGCTGGACTTGCAGCTGATTGGAGAAGCTCAGGAGGCACTCATAGCAGGCCCGGTGATGGTCCTCTGCGAGGTCCTGACCGGTCTCCGGATCAAAGTGCAGCAGCTTCAGGGTCGCTGTTGCCACTTCGGCCAGGGCCCCGGGTTCCCGGGCCAGGCGTTGCAGGACCCCAGCCCCTCCTTCCGAGGCTTCGTAGAAGACCAGAGATCGTTGTTTTCCTTCGCCCAGGGCCACTGCTTCCAGTTCCTCGTCTTCCAGCTGGAAAACCTGTTCAATCCCCCGTTCCAGTGCGTAGAGGAGGGTCGTTTCAAACACTGGATCTTCCCGCAGGGTTTCCTCCTGAATCTGGAGTCTCAGGAGATTCAGGGTGTCCTCCACATAGAGTCGGATGCGTTCCGCATGGGGCGACTCGGCCGGGGAGGAATTACGGTCTTCATCCCCTTTGATCAGCTCACCGGTTTGAAGATCCACCAGGAATCCAGGGGTCGTCTGGCCTTTCCATCCATGGTTAACCAGCATCAGGGTGGCCGAGGGGGCGTACTCCAGGGACAGGATTCCGGGGACCTCCGCGCGCCAGACCCGGTAGGCCGCCTCGGCCGGAGCAAACCGGTAGGCCACGCTGATCTCATACCCCCGCCGAATGCGTTCTTCCTCGTTGCAGGTGATGCGCTCCCGCCGCCGGAGGATGACATTGGGCATTTGCAGGAGCTGGACCACCCGGGCGGTGGTCCCATCCAGAACGGTACCACACACCGGGCACACATCCTGATCCCAGTCCGTAAAGGCCGCACACTGTTGGCAGATCTTCCGGTGGACCTTTCGTTCCTCCAGTCCTCCCGGGGGAACCTGAAGCCGGACCACCTCCCACTTGGTTCCCTCGTGGTACACGATGTTATGGGGCCCAAACTCCCGAATCGCCAGGAACCGGGGCCGGGAGATAAACTCTCCGTTGCCCCGGGGAACCCAGGCCCGGACGGGCAGGGCAGGGAAGTTATAGCCCGGCAGGAAGCCCTCGGTGGCCAGGTAGCGGTAGGGGTAGAAGTCCCCCTCCTCGCGGCTCACCTCCTCCTGCAACAGGAGGTTCAACTGCCTCTGGGCCTCCTGGACCAATCTTCGCCCCTGTTCTTGCTCTTCTCGGGACAACGACCGTTCCAGCTCCTGTCCCCGATCCCGGAGGTGAACGGCTGCGCGGAAGAGTTCCCGCCAGCGGTCCAAGGCCCGGTCAAAGGTTCGGGGGGCTTCCTGGAGGACCCGCTCCAGCCACTCTTCCGAGAACCACCTCGTGGCCTCCAGCTCTTCTTGGTCGTAGGCAAAAATCCGGCGGAGCCGATCCTTTAGCTGCCCCAGGGCGCGCTCTGACAAGAGCAGTTCCTCTGCCCTTTCCTCCAGGAGCGGATACCCCTCACGGTCAATGTCCACGATCTCCCGAATTGACCTCCGCAAGGGAAGCCGAACCTGGGCGAGCCATTCGGCCTGGACATGGGCCTGGATCAGGGCCCGATGGGTCAGGTCCAGTCGGGGAGCCCGTACACTCCCGGCCACCATTTCCTCCTGATGCTGGAAGAAGTACTGGTCGTGCGGGCTGTAGGCACCACAATAGGCCACGATGAGGCCGGGCTGACCCTGGCGTCCTGCGCGCCCTCCTCTTTGTGCGTAGTTCGCCGGCGTCGGAGGAATGTTCCGCAGATGCACCAGATTCAGGTCTGCGATGTCAATCCCCAGTTCCATGGTGGGGGAGCAGACCAGATAGGGTAACGGGGGGTGCTCCTCTCCCCGGAACCGGCGTTCCCGGCGCTCCCGCTCGCCCGGGGCCACCACCTGGGCGGTATGCTCCCGGGCCTCCAGCCAGGCGATTTCCCGGGCAGCCTCCCGATAGAACCGCTGGTAATAGACATTCACGGTGCGTTGATGCCGTTGTCCCCTGGACCAGAGGGGTTGGGTCGTGGGCACCGTGCCGTCACCCAGGCGCCAGAGCAGCTGCCCGGCCTTCAGGCGGAACATCCGATGATCACTCCGGGGGTCCCGAATTTCCTGGAGCATTCCCTGGCGCAACAGTAGGTCCAGCACTTTCTCTATCAAGGCCTCCGTTTCTTCCAGACTTTCCAGACGAAACCGACGGCGGAGGTATTTCCCCAGAAGGCTCCGGGCGGTCAGTTTGTAGTACGAATACTGG
>CAZXAO010000025.1:0-14869 GCA_964638465.1 uncultured bacterium
GACCTCCAGCCCCAGGACCACAAGCGACTCCGGGGCTACGGGTTCCTGACGCTTTTGCCCCGCATCGTGGTGGTCAACCGGGGGGAGGAACCCACCGATGCCGCCCTCTCCCGGGTGCTCCAGGAGAAGGGCCTGCCCCACCTGGAAACCTCTCTGGCCCTGGAATCCGAACTGCAGACCCTGGAGGACCTGAAAGAGCGGGAGCAGCTCCGGGAACTCTACGGGCTTCCGGGCGCCCTCCGGCCCACCCTGGCCACCCTGTGGCTGGACGCCCTGGACCTCGTGCCCTTCTTTACCGCCAACGACCAGGAGGCCCGGGCCTGGCTTGTGCCCCGGGGGGCCACCCTGCTGGAGGCCGCCGCGGCGATCCACCAGGACCTGGCCCGGGGGTTTATCCGGGCTGAGGTGGTTCCACTGGACCGGTTCCTGGAGGCCGGCTCCTGGGCCACTGCCCGGGAACACGGGTGGGTGCGCACCCTGGGCCGCGATCACCCCGTAGAACCCCGCAGTTTGATCCTGATTCGATTCCAGCCGGCCCGTTAGCCTTCGGAGCCCCCGGGGCTATCGTGTTCTCCACACCTTCTGCACGCGGACCCCTGGCGACCCGGAGAGGCGCAGGAAGTACACCCCGCTGGCCACCGGAGGCTGCCAGGTGAAGCGGTGCAGACCGGGCGTCAGGCGACCCCGGTAGAGGGAGCCGACCCGGCGGCCGGTGGCGTCGTAAATCTCCAGCCGGTAGGTGCCCTCCCGGGGGACCTCCAGGCGGATGGTTATCCGACCCTTCTGGATCCTGGGAGGAAGGAACCGGAGGCGGGGAAGGACCGTCCCCGGTCCCTCGCCTACCTGGGTGGCCTCGGGATAAAAGAGCACGGCCAGGGAGTCCGTGGGCTCGGTGGGATCGCCGTTGTAGCTGTACTGAAGGTAATAGCCGTTGAACCCGTGGCCGCCCTGGATCCCCACGGTGGCACTGTTGGTGGGTTGGTTCATGTCCAGGTATTGAAAGAGGATCTGGCCGTTGGGATACAGGATCACCTCAAAGGTGTACGGTCCCCCACCGCCGAAGTGGGGCACGGCCTGCCATTCCACCACCACCATGCTATCGCTGGCCCACCAGAACACCTGGCCCCCGCTGGCCGGGTTCAGGTCGTCCCAGAAGGGCAGGATCAGGTTTTCCAGGTTGGCGATGGGCAGGGGATCGTTGGCGTAGGGATGGTCACTGGAGGTCTCCAGGAAGCCGTTGGAGCACACATAGAGGCTGGTGAGGGTATCCTCGTAGTAGGGGAACCCGAAGGGCAGGGAGATCAGAGCCACATCGTCGTCGGTTAAGGGAAGGCCCGTGCCGAGGCCCGAGATTTCCAACCACTGGAAACCGGGCGCCACAGGGCCCCAGTACCGGGAGTCGGCGTAGCGATAGCCGAAGCCGTCGGGTCCGCCGGCGTGGACCGTGGTGACCACCTCGGTGGACACCGGGTCCGAAAGGTGGCGTGGGGTTTCGTTGTCGTAGGCCCGGAGGGTGAGGGTCACCGGACCCGGAGGTACCGTGAGCACGGCCATCTGGATCCCCGGGGCCACGGAATCCGCCAGCTGGTCGTTGACCCACACATAGATCCCGGCCAGGTCGTCCAGGGGGGTGCCGTCGGCCTGGGTGGTGGGATCCTGCCAGAGGGCCACCACGGTGGTCTCGCTCATGACCGAGGCCTGGAGGTCCGAGGGGGGAGCCGGCCAGGGGGAGCCCCCGGCGTACCAGGCGGCGGGGGCGGCATAGGGGCTCGTGGAATCCCGATCGTCCACGGCCCGAAGGGTGTAGGTGTACACGGTGCCGTCGGTGAGGCCGGTGTGGACGAAGGACTGGACGCCTGCGGCTACCTGACCCACCTCCACGGTGTCCCCGGTTTCTGTGATCTGGTAGATCAGGATGTGGCTCAGGTGATTGCCCAGGGTATCGCCGTTGATGTAGAGGACCGGGTCCTGCCAGGTAAGGGTCATGCTGGTGGGGGTGGTGTAATCGGAGTAGGCCGCGAGGTTCTGAGGAGGACGGGGATCCGTGGGGTCTCCGGACTGGGCCAGGGCCTGGACCACGGCCTGGTAGGCGTCCACCCGGCCGGTGCCGAACAGGCTGTCCGGGCCCTCCGGACCCAGGTCCACGGCAGCAGCCAGCAGGGCGGTTTTAAGTTGTTCCACCGTCAGGAAGGGGGCGGCCTCCAGCATCAGGGCCAGCACGCCGGCCACATGGGGGGCCGCCATGGAGGTGCCACTCTTGAGGGTATAGCCCCCGGTGTAGTCCAGGGAGAGCACCTCCACCCCGGGAGCGGCCACCTCGGGCTTGGGATAGCCCGGGGGATAGGGCCAGTCGTCGTAGGGGGGTGCGTTGTGGTCCGGGTAGTCCCACACCGTGGGACCGATGCTGGAGTAGTAGGCCCGGAGGTCGTTGCTGTCGGTGGCCGCTACGGCCACCAGGACGGGAACACCCCCGGGCACCGACAGGTTGTGGGGCACCGGATAGGTGCTCAGCGCATTGCCGCGGTTACCGGCGGACTTCACGAAGGCTACACCGCCGGCCGCCAGGTTCTCAATGGCCGTGCGCCAGGTGGACCGGTCCGAGGAATTCGGCCAGGTCCAGCCCAGGCTCATGGAACACAGGTTCGCCCCCATCATGAGGGCGTACTGAGCGGCCTCAATGGAATAGCTCTCCGGACCTGCCCCCTGGATCAGACTCTTCAGGGCCATGATCCGGGCACCGGGGGCCACACCGGTCTGTACCCCCGAGGCCCCGTTGCCGGCAATGGTGCCGGCGGTGTGGGTGCCGTGGCCGTGGTCGTCCATGGGAATGGGATCGTTCTCGGCGAAGTCGTAGCCGTAGTAGTCGTCCACATAGCCGTTGTTGTCGTCGTCTATGCCGTTGTTGGGGATCTCCCCCGGGTTGGTCCACATCTGCCCCTGGAGGTCCGGGTGGTTGTAGTTGACTCCGGTGTCAATCAGGCCCACCACCACGCCCTGGCCGGTGAAGCCCAGGGTGTCCCAGACGGCCGGGGCCCGGATCTTCCGGACTCCCCAGGCGATGGCCGTGCGGGGCGGTGCTTCGGTGTGGTCGGCTGGCACCGTGGGTTTTTCCAGGTCCAGGGCGGGCACCGGAGGGTCCCAGGTTATGGTGGCCACCTCGGGCCACGGGGCGATCTCGCGGATCAGGGCAGGGGTGGCCTCCAGGAACACGGCATTGGCCAGCCAGAGGAATCGGGCGTCGCCCACCTCGCCCCGTTGCCGGGCGACCTCCACCCGGGCCCGCAGCCGGGCCTGGGTCCGCCGGGCCAGGGCCCTGAGCGTGCGCACCACATAGGTCCGTCGGGCGGCCGGCAAAAATCCTGCGGTTTCACGCCGCAGCCGGGCGGCGTCGGCCTGTTCCGTCATCCGGATCAGGACCGGGATCCGCTCCTTGGGCCGGGCCTGCTCCAGCACCCGGACCAGGGTGGGATCCAGCACGCCGGCCCACGCTGGAGCGGTAAACATCCAGAACCAGAGTGCAATCCGCCGCATGAGCGCCTCCTTGCGTGTGCTTAGCATAAGGCCCAACGGGTCCGGGGGCGTGCGGGTTTAAAATACACGCACCATGAGCCGACCCAAGCCTGTCTACATTGAAGACCTGAAGCAGCATGTGGGCCAGGAGGTGGAGATCCGCGGCTGGCTCTACAACAAACGATCCTCGGGCAAGATCCACTTCCTCATCGTGCGTGACGGCAGCGGCTTCGTGCAGGGCGTGGTGATCAAGAACCAGGTACCGGAGGCAGTGTTTGACCTGTACGACGAGCTCACCCTGGAGTCCTCTGTGATTCTGAGAGGTGTGGTGAGGGAGGAACCCCGGGCCCCGGGTGGCTATGAGCTCCAGGTGACGGAGGTCCGGCTGGTGCACCAGGCGAAGGACTATCCCATCACCAAGAAGGAGCACGGCATCGGTTTCCTCTTGCCCCGGCGACACCTGTGGCTCCGTTCCCGGAAGCAGTGGGCCATCCTCCGGATTCGTTCGGAACTGGAACGGGCGATTGAGGACTTCTTCGTGGAACGCAGGTTCGTCCGTGTGGACGCACCGATCCTCACACCGGCGGCCGTGGAAGGGACCACCACCCTCTTTGAAACCGATTACTTCGGCGAGAAGGCCTACCTGAGCCAGTCGGGCCAGTTGTACATGGAAGCCGCGGCCATGGCCCACGGTAAGGTCTACTGCTTCGGTCCCACCTTCCGCGCCGAGAAGTCCAAAACCCGCCGACACCTGATGGAGTTCTGGATGGTGGAACCCGAGGTGGCCTACGCAACCCTGGAGGACATCATGGACCTGGCGGAGGACCTGGTGGCGTACCTCGTGGAACGGGTCCTGGAACGGCGACGGGAGGAACTCAAGATCCTGGACCGCGACACGAGCAAACTGGAAAAGGTGCAGAAGCCCTTTCCCCGCATCTACTACAGTGAGGCCGTGAACATCGTGCAAACGGCGGGCCTGCCCTTCAAACCAGGGGAGGACTTCGGAGGAGACGAGGAGACCGTGATCTCCGAGAGCTTTGAGAAACCGGTGATGGTGCACCACTACCCTGCCCGGGTGAAGGCCTTTTACATGAAGCGGGATCCCCGGGAACCCGAGCTCTCTCTCTCTGTGGACATGCTGGCGCCGGAGGGCTACGGCGAGATTATCGGCGGCGGCCAGCGCGAGGATGATTACGACACCCTGGTGCAACGGATCCGCGAACACGGTCTGCCCCTGGAGGCCTACGAGTGGTACCTGGATCTCCGTCGCTACGGCTCCGTACCCCACGCAGGCTTTGGCCTGGGGCTGGAACGCACCGTGGCCTGGATCACCGGCGTACACCATGTGCGGGAGACCATCCCCTTCCCCCGCCTGCTGGAGAAGATCTATCCGTGATGAGGGGACGGTTGCATGGATTTCTCCTATCGGGTGCTGATCTACCTCAGCCATCTGTACCATTGGGAGGCCCTGGAATCGGTGTATGCCCTGCTGCAGCAGGATCCCCGGTTCCAGGTGGAGGTGTTTCTGGAGGATGAACCCCGCCGCCGCTTCTGGATCTGGAAGCAGTCGCTGAAACCCCGGGCCCTCCAGATCCTGAAGGACGAGGGGGTTCATCTGACGGAAACCCCGGGACGCTACGACTTCGTGCTGGCCTCGGATGTCCTCCGGAATCCGGAACGGTTCCGTCCCGCTTCCCTCGGCATTGTGAACCACGGCACGGGTATCAAGACCGTCTTTTACCGGCTGCTCCGCAGACAACCCCCGGAGGTGCGGTACCACCTGTTCCTGGAGGGCCACTACCGCCACCAGAAACTCCAGGAACATGGTCTGGCCAAGCGCCATTTCGTGCACATCACCGGCTACCCCAAACTGGACCCCTATTTCCAGGGGCGGTACCGCCGCGACCAGGTCCTTCAGCAGTGGGGGCTGGATCCCACGCTGCCCACGGTGCTCTATGCGCCTTCCTACAAACCCTCGGCCCTGGAGGTGCTGGGGGAGGAGATCCTGCGGGCCACCCGGGGCTATAACCTGCTGATCAAACTCCACCCCTTCAGCTGGACCGGCTGGTACGCTCCCCACCGGCACCACAAACAGATGGAACGGTGGGTGCGGCGGTATTCCCACGCCGTGCTCCTGCCCTTTGAAGAGTTTCGGGTGATGCCCTATGTGGCGGCGGCGGATGTGGTGGTCTCGGAGGTCTCCAGCACGCTCTTTGAGTTCCTGGCGGCCGGGAAGTTTGGGGTGATCGTGGATCTTCCCTACGACCGTTTGCGACACTCCGACGGCGAGCCCCTCCTGGAGGTGGACAACACCCGTCTGTTTGAAGGGGCCTTTCCCCATGTGCAGGGGCCCGGGGACCTGGCCGGGGCCCTGGAACAGGCCCTGCACCCCACCCGGACCATGCGGAGGGCCCTGGACCAGTACCGGCGGCGGTTCTTTTATGGCCTGGACGGGAAGGCTGCCCACCGCATTGTGGCCATCGTCAAACAGCAGGTGATGCATGCCTGAAGGGCCACGGATCACCTTCCCGGTGCTTTCCCTGCTCCACCACGGGGGGGTCCGGGTGCTGATCCACATCATGAACCACCTGGCCCACCAGGGGTACCGGGTGCAGGTGGTGGTGCCGGGAGACCGCTACAATCCGGCGGTTCCCCTGGACCCTGCTGTACATCGCGTGACCGTGCCCCCGGGCTCGGTGCCAGGCCGGCTGGGCCTCCTCGTGGCCCTGAGGCGCATCGGTCGGGCCCTGCCCCCCAGCGATGCCCTGGTGGCCAACTTCTTTCCCACCTTCTATCCCGCCCGGGCCTACGCACGCCGCCACGGCGTGCCCCTCCTCTACTATGTGCAGGATCGGGAGGACTGGTTCTATCCCTTCCCCCTGAACTGGTGGGCCCGTCGGACCTACCAGGATCCGTCGGTTCGGTACCTCTTTGCCTCCACCTGGCTCCGGAATACCCTCGGACTGCCCGGTGAGGTGGTCCCCCCAGGCGTGGAGGGCTTCTGGCCGGATCCGGATCCCGAACTGATGGAGGCCAAGGGAAGCCGACGCGCACTCCTGTACCTCTGGCGGCGGGAGCGTCGCAAGGGGGCCCACCTGTTCCTGGAGGCCCTCCGACACCTGGAACCTCCGGTGCCCCTGGAGGTGTGGATCGTGGGGAAGGTGTCGCCAGAACGCCTGGCCCTCCCCCGGAATCTGCCGTTTCGGGTGCTGGGCTACCTGGACCGGCACTTTTTGCGGAAGGTGTACAGCTCCGCGGACCTCTTCGTGCACACCTCACTGTTTGAGGGGTTTGGCCTGCCTCCCCTGGAGGCCATGGCCTGCGGGGTCCCGGTGGTGCTCACAGACTCCGGAGGCGTCCGGGAATTTGTCCGGCACGGCGAAAACGCCTGGCTCGTGGACCAGGAACCGGCCGCCATCGCCCGGGGGATCCATCAGATCCTTACCCGGCCCGACCTGCAGGAGCGGCTCCGCACCGGCGGCCTCCAAACCGCCCGGGCCTTTCCGATCCAGCGCACCGTTCAGCGGTTTGAAACGGTGCTCCAGCGGGTTCTGAACCGGGGATAACCCGGCATCGGGGCCTTTACCCCGCGCGGGTTTCCCGTCGGTTGGGCCTTCTCCACCTCCTGTTGATCTTGCATCTGGGGGTACGGCCGGACAGACACCGTACAGGTCCCCCCGGCGTAGTCTCTGTACGCCGGGACTTGACAATATGGAAACCGTACATTACCATTTTGGCACTATGAGGCAACAGAGACTGGAAAAGTGCCCGGTGTGTGGTGGCGATCTGGAAATCGTGGAGTACCACTGTACCCGTTGCGGAACCCAGATCCGCGGGCGGTTCCGGCCCACGGAGTTTGACCGGCTGTCGGAGGAGGACCTGGAGTTCCTGCGGCTCTTCCTCCGCAGTCGGGGGACTCTGTCCGTGGCGGCCCAGGAACTGGGCATCTCCCGGCCCACTGCCCGCGCCCGACTGGATCACCTGCTCCAGCACCTGGGCTATACCCCCCTGGCCTCCGCTGAGGAGGAGGCCAGGGAACCGGGGCCCGACCCCGGCACCGTCCTGGATCTCCTGGAGCAGGGCAAGATCTCTCCCCAGGAGGCCATGCGTCTCCTGCGTGGAGAACCCCCAGAGGAGGGATGAGCGATGCAGAACCTTCGGGAGGAGCGCCAACGGATCCTCCGCATGGTGGCGGAGGGCAAGATGTCGGCCCAGGAGGCGGTCCGCCTTCTGGAGGCCCTGGAAGCACGCACGAAGGACAACCCACCCCCTGCCGGCCGTACCCCGCGCTGGCTCCGCATCTACATCCGCGACGAGGAGGATGTCATCAACCTCAAGTTGCCCTGGCGGCTGGTGTCCTGGATGCTCCGCCTGTCCGGCGCGGGCATCCGACTGATCCCGAAGAAAGCCCGCGAAAGGATGGAGGAACAGGGCATGTCCCCCGAGGAGATCCACGGCGTCATGCATACCCTGGAAGAGGCTCTCAGGGAACTGGAGACCGGCATGGGGGTGGGCGAGGACCTGGTGAACATCCAGGGCGAGGACGGCGAAGAAGTCCGGATCTGGCTGGAATAGGAGGCAGGCCATGAAGGATCGGGAAGCCACCCTGCAGATTCTGGAGATGCTGGAACAGGGAAAGATCACCCCGGAGGAAGCGGAGGCCCTGCTGCAGGCCCTGGAATCCCGGACTCAGCCTCAACCTCGCCCCTCCGGTTCCCGGACCTCCACCCTCCGAGACCTGTTCAGCGCCCTGTGGAATCGGCGGCAGAAGGCACCCCCGGAGGCCCGGCACCCGGTCTCCCATGCCCTGGAGGGCGTGCAGCGGCTGGAGATCTTGCTGGAGGGCGGCGGCCTGGAACTCCAGGCCGATCCGGAACGCACCCTCCTGGAAGGGGAAACCGAAGCAGAGGACACCTGGGAGGTGGTGGACGGCGTGGCCCGCTGGCGGATTCCCGCTATGCCCTGGGCCTCCGCCACCCGGGCCCGGATCCCCGAAGGCCTGCCCCTCCAGGTGGAGGGACAGGGATGCGCCCTCCGGGTTCGGCAGCACCGGGCCCGGTTGGGTCTGGACCTGCAGGGCGGTAAGGCCGTGGTGGAAGACCACGAAGGACCCCTGCAGGCAGAGGTGCAGGGCGGGGTGATCCGGGTGACGGACCAGGTGGGTACCGTGGACCTCTGGATCCAGGGGGGCAAAGCGGAGCTCCATCTTCGGGAAATGCGGCCCCTGCGGCTGGTGGTGGAGGGGGGAGCGGCCATCGTGCGGGTGCCCCCGGGAGCGGAGTTCCGGGTAAAACCCGAGATCCAGGGTGGGGTCCTGCAGATGGACGACGCCCTGCGGGCCCGGATGCACCGGGAGGGGGACGCCTATGTCCTCGGGGCGCACCCTGAAGCGGAAGTCCAGGTCAATGTTCAGGGCGGCCGTGTGGAGTTCGTAGAGCAGCGTAGATCAGCCCTTGCAGAAACGGCCACCCGGTCCTGAGCAACCCCCGGAGAACGATCTCCAGCAACGGCAGCGGGGCGGGACCAGGCCGGCCCTCTCGCCGGCCCCCCGCCCCGGTCTCCTTGGGAGGGAAAGGTGGATCCTGGTGGACCGTAGCAAAGGAGTGGCAGGAGGACCCTCTCTTCTGGTCCTTTGATCCAGGTCTTTCCCGAGGGGCCTGGTGTGCTTTGTTCCTTGTGAGGCAGGGGCATTCCTGGGGGTGGTGTTCCGTGGGGCTTAGGGCTTTCGGAAAGGGGCGGATCCGGGGGGATGCGGTCCAAAGGCGGTGCCGAAGCGGGGGTGGGGTTCCAGGGGCTCCAGCAGTTCTCGGGCGAAGCGGACGGCCTGGGCGCCGTGGGTCTCCCGCAGGTGCTGGAGCACCCGGGCCAGGTCGGTGTCCCGGGAGGGAGCTTCCGGGAACAGGCTCAGGGGAGGTTGACGCACCAGGTGGAAGGTAAACACGCCCACCAGACGGGCCCGGCGTCCCTCGAGCAGGGGCGGGAGCAGGTCCAGGGCCTGGTGGAAGAGCCGGCGGGGGTCCCGGGTGGCCTCCGGGAGCCGCCGTTGACGGGACACGGTGCGAAAGTCAGGGTACCGGACCCGTACGCCGACCCCGAGGGCCCAGAACCCCTCGGCAGCCAGGGCCATGGCCACATCGTCGGCCAGGCCCAACAGCAGGGCCTTCAGGGTTTCGTCCAGGGGGAGATCCTTTTCCAGGGTCACTTCCCGGGAGATCCGACGCTCCCGTCCCCCGTACCGGGGCACCCGGCGGCCCCGGGCCAGGGCCTGCAGGGCCAGCACCTGGCCCTCAGGAAAGGCCTGCCGCAGGACGGCTACAGGCGTTTCCTGGAGATCCTGAACGGTCTTGAGGCCCATTCGTTGCAGGATCTTCAGGGTTTTGGGGCCGATGCCAGGCACCGCCTCCAGGGGATGCCGGGCCAGGAAGGCCTGGGTTTCCTCCGGGGGAACGAAGAGGAAGCCGTTGGGTTTGGCGTGTTCGGTGGCCATCTTGGCCACCAGAGGGTATTGGGCCAACCCTCCGGAAACGCCAAGGTGCAGGTGTTGCCGGACCCGTTCCAGAAGGTCCCGGGCGAAGGCCAGGATGGCCGCCTCGGTGTCGGCCACGCCTGTGAGGTCCAGGTAGGCTTCGTCAATGGACACGGGTTCCACCCGGGGCGCCCATTGACGGAGCAGGCCGAAGAAGCGGCGGGATACCGCCTCGTACAGGGCAAAGTGGTGGGGCATCACGATGCATTGGGGGCAGAGGCGCAGGGCCTGGTGGGTGGGCATTCCGGAGCGGACGCCGAACCGGCGGGCCTCGTAGGAGGCGGAGGCCACCACCCCCCGGCGGCCCCGTTTGCCGCCCACGATCACGGGTTTCCCGCGCAATTCGGGGTTGACGGCCTGTTCACAGGCCACGAAGAAGGCGTCCAGGTCCAGGTGAAGCACATACCGCCGGGTCATCCCCTTCAAGTGTACGGGAGGGGGTTTGGCTTTTGGGAGAGGGAGCCTTACCCTATGCCCTGATGCTGGTGTGGGTCTGGTTCTTCGGTGTGGTTCTGGCGGCTCCCAAGCCCTCGGATTCCGTCGTGGTGAACCTGCTGCGGCAGGGTCGGGAGATCCATACCCCGGCCCCCTATCGCCTGGAGGATCGGGCCATTGGCATCGCCGATGTGGGCCAGGTGCAGAATGTGGTGTCCAACTGGGGCCTTCTGGCCAATGTCCACTTCTACACCCCCTCCCTGCACTGGCCCCGGGCTGCCCCCTTCCAGCACCAGTACGCTTACGGCCTTCTGTTCTTCGCCGGCACCCGTGACAACCTGGCCACCATCCACAATCGCTTCCTGTACGAGGTCTCCGATTGGGAACCCGTGGAAGGGGCCCTGGGCCGGTACCATTCCGGTGATGTGGTCAACCCCGACGGCTGGCCCCTGATGGCCACCTCCACCGACACCCTGACCTGGCCCGTGGACGCCCAGGGTCGGCGGTTCTGGCCGGGCCCCTTCCGTCGCGATCCGGTCACGGGCCAGGAGGTGCCCGGGGAATTCACCTCGGACCAGGACCTCTACTGCGTGTTTGACGACCGGCAGAATCCGGTGGCACCCCTGGGCCTGGAGGTCCACCAGATCGTTCACGCCTACGGCCGGTTCTACGCCGAGGACTTCCTGATCTTTCGGTTTCGCCTGGTGAACACCCGGGCAGTGCCCCTGGATAGCCTCTATGTGGGTCTGACCGCTGCCTTCCGGGTGGACTTTGACTTCCTGGACCTGGTGGACCTGATGGACCTCACGGATTCCGTGGGAACCCCGAACCTGGTGGTGGTCTCCGATGCCGATGGCCAGCCCGATCCGCCCTGGACCTCCGTAGGGCCCATTGGCCTGGCGGTCCTGGCCACGCCTCTGGGCACGGGCATCACGGATTTCCACTACTACGACAAGGAGTTTGATCCGGCCAACGACCGGGAACTCTGGCCCGTGGTGGCCGGCATCCCCGATGATCCCGACCTGGCGGATCCGGGCCGGTACTTCCACGGTCCCAACCCCCATCTGGACACCACGCCGCCGGCCCAGCCCGGGGCCTACGACTTTCTGGTGGCCCACGGCCCCTTCTCCCTGGCCCCCGGCGACACCACCGAGTTCGCCGTGGCCGTGGTCTTTGGCACCGACCTCCAGGATCTTCTGGCCAATGCCCGCACCGCCTGGCGGATGAAGGACAAGTACTACCAGGGCCCCTCGGCACCTCCTGCCCCCCGGGTTCAAGCCTACTTCGGGGACGGCTTCGTTCGCCTGTACTGGACCCCGGATCCCTCGGAGACTACGCCCGACCCCTTCACCGGTCTTCTGGACTTTGAGGGATACAAGATCTACCGTTCCGAGGACGGCGGCCTCACCTGGGGACCCCCCATCTACGATCCTTATGGCAACCTCAGAGGATACCAGCCCCTGGCCGTCCTGGATCTCGTGGATGGCATCCGGGGCATTGATCCGGCGAACCCCTACCAGACCCTGGGAGAGGATGCCGGCGTGGCCCACACCTTTGTGGACTCCACGGTGATCAACGGACGCCGCTATGTGTATGCCGTGACCGCCTTTGACCGGGGGAACCAGCATCCGGATTCCCTGCTCCCCTCTCTGGAAAGCCCCCGGGGCCGCATCGGCTCCCCCAATGTGGTGGAAGGCATACCCGGACCCCGGGCTGCGGGCTGGACCTTTTCCCTGGGCCCTGTGGATACCCTCCAGCCGGTCAACGGCTGGACCGACGCCCTGGTGGCCCTGGAGATCCTGAATCCCGCCGAGCTCACCGGCGACACCTACGAACTGTCCCTGGAGGCCCTGGGGGCGGATCTGGCCCTGAACCTCGTGGATCGGAACACTGGAGACACCCTGCTGGCCCACTATCCGGTGCCGGATACCACCGCTCCTCTGGACGCACTGCCCATCACCCACGGATTCCGCTTGTGGATCCGGAATACGCCTGCCGGCTTTGCCTCGGCCGCCTGGGATTCCTCGGCCGGAACCACCTTTGAGTGGTATGTGGACGATTGGGGGCACGGTGTGGCCCGGCATCGGGGCGAGGCCGACTTCCGCCTGGTGATCAGCCTCCAGGATTCCACATCGGCCCGGTGGTACACCTATGCCTCCACGGCGGTGCCCGATACCTTTGTGCCGGTGTCGGTGGATACTCCCCTCCTCGTGCCACTCCGGGGCGAGGTCTGGGATCCGGCCGCCGGGGTCTGGCACCCGGTGGACAGCCTGGTGGTGGTGGACCCGTATCCCTTTTATCCGGATTCCAATACCGTGGGGCCTCCTGGCTGGGACCTGCTTCCTGGGGGTCGGGCCTGGCCGCCCAGTGTCACCGTTCGGTACCAGTACCCGGATCAGGTGGGGCTCTTTGCCGACACTGCGTTCCTCTTCGTTCGCACGCTCAACGGTCCGCCTGACGGGATCCCTCCGGCCGAGGGTGCCACCTTTACCGTGCGGATGCACCGACCTCTGAAACCGGGTCTGCGGTTCGTGTTCTCGCCTCCACCGCCGGAGGTTCGTTCCAGCGTGCCCCTGCGGGTGCGGGTAGTGCCCAATCCCTTCGTGTTGCAGAGCGGCTTTGAGACCTCGGCCTACGAGCGGAAACTCATGTTCACGGGGCTACCGCCGGTGTGCACCATCCGCATCTACACCCTGGCCGGGGATCCGGTGGCCGTGCTCCGGCACACCAACGGTCTGGGCTACGAGTTCTGGGATCTGCGGAGCACCTCGGGGCTGGAAGTGGCCTACGGCCTTTATCTTTTCACGGTGGAAGCCCCGGACGGCCGCAGGGCGCGGGGCCGGTTTGCAGTGATCCGATGAACGCCATGCGAAAACTGTTCTGGATTCTGGCGCTTTGGGGCAGTTGGACAGGGTCCCTGGCAGCCTTTAATAAGCTGGGTACCGTGGCTGCGGTCTTCCTGAAGATCGGCCAGGATGCCCGGGCCATGGGCATGGCCGGGGCGTACACCGCCGTGGCCGAAGGGCCCCAGGCCGTCTTCTGGAACCCTGCCGGGCTGGTGGGGCTCCCGGGATGGCAGGTGAACGGATCCTACGGGGCCTGGCTCCAGGATGCGTCCTTCGGAGCCGTAGCCGTGAGCCGGGCCCTGGACGCCGCCACAGGACTGGCCCTGAGCGGGGTGTACCTCGTTTCCCGGCCGATGGAACGGACGACGCCCCAGGCACCGGAGGGCACGGGCGAGACCTTCCGATACCAGGCAGCAGCCTGGGGGGCCAGCGTTGCCCGCCGGTTGACGGATCGGGTTCAGGTGGGCATGACCGTAAAGGTGGTGCAGGAGGGCATCGCCCGCACCTCGGCTACCACCTGGGCCCTGGACTTTGGGAGTCTGTATCGGACGGAATGGCATCGGCTTAGCCTGGGAATCGCCCTGTGCCACTTTGGCGGTCGCATGGCCCTCTCGGGTCAGGAACTGTGGTTCTACTGGGATCCCGACGAGGGACGGGCGGACAACCCCGAGGAGGAGGCCAGCCTCCGACCCCGGGCCTGGGCATTGCCCACCACCTATCGGGTGGCCCTGGCTCTGGAGCCCCGGTCGGGCTGGCTCCTGACCCTCCAGGGGACCCACACCGCCGAGGCCGTCCAGAGCCTGGAACTGGGGAGTGAGTACCGGCTCCAGAGCCTGGCCCTCCGGGCCGGCGTGGCCCACACCCCGGGAGGGCTCCGCTGGACCGTGGGGCTGGGCGTTCGCCAGGGCACGGTGCTCCTGGATTACGCCGTGGAATCCCTGGGCCCCCTGGGCCTGAGCCACCGCCTGGGGATCACCCTGAAACCCTGATGGGAGGTGCACGATGAAGCGCGTTCTGTTTGGTGTTTTGCTGGCCCTGCCCCTGTTCGGGCAGGTCCTCTACGAGGAGCACTTTTCCGGGGGGCAACCCCAATTGAACTGGCAGGCCTTCTTTGGGCTGGACGATACCATGGCCGTGCTCCAGGACAACTCCACCCCCGAAGGCGACGGCTGGGTGGGCAGTGTGGCAGGGTTCGCCGCCCTGGCCTACGCCGGCACGCCCACCCTGACCGATTACTCGGTGGAGGCCTGGGTGTACACCGTGGTGGATCCCACAACGAACCTGGGGCCCTACAACGGCCTGGCCCTCCGGGCCCGTCCTCTGACCTTTGAGTACTACTATTTCGCTGCCGAGTTTGACCAGGACCAGCGGCTTCGCCTCTACTATGTGATGCTGCCCGATAGCGGGATGCCCGTGATCCGGTCTCTGCGGGTGTGGTCGGCCTCGGAGATTCCCGGGGGTGTGCCCACGGAGAGCGGCTGGCACCGGATGAGGGTGAAGGCCGTGGGCGATTCCCTCTGGGCATACTTTGATGGCCAGGAACTGCCCGGAT
>CAZXAO010000026.1:0-13671 GCA_964638465.1 uncultured bacterium
GCAGGTGCAGGGGCAGCACCTGGGGGGAGACGGGCAGGAGGTGGGGCAGTACGGATTTGCGGAGGAACTGGCCCAGGAGCACGGCCAGGAGCACGGCGGCCAGGTCGGCCACCAGCAGAGCCCCCAGGTTCACCAGGGCCTTGTGGGGGGATTTCACTGGAACACCACCTCCAGGGCTTCCAGGAAGAGGTAGAGGGCGAGGGTGAGGGCAAAGCCCAGGTGCAGGAGGAACTGAAGGGGCCGGGAGGGGCTCCTGTGTTTCTTCAGGAAGAGGAGCACGGCCTTCATCCGCCAGTAGCGGGGTCGGGCGCGGGCCCGGCGTCGCACCGCACCGTGGTGGTGCAGAAGCTGGACCTGGGGCAGCAACCGGACCCGGAAGCCGGCCTGCCAGATGCGGGCGCACAGGTCCGAGTCTTCGGAGAACAGAAAGAACCGGGGGTCAAAGCCGCCCAGTTGTTCAAAGAGCCGGCGACGCACCATCAGAAAGGCTCCCACGCCCACCTCAATGTCCACGGGGTCCCGGGCCTGCAGGGTTTCCAGGGCCAGGAATTCCCGGGTGAAGCGGTTCTCTGGCCAGAGGCGGGAAAGGGGGGAGATCCGGCCGAAGAGCAGGTAGGGGAGACGGTGAAAGCGGCGGGCCGAGGGTTGTTTCTGGAGGCCGTGGGGAGTGGGATTCAGGTACTGGGGCACGACGGCGCCCACCTCGGGATGCTGGTCCAGGTAGTGGGCCATGGCGTCCACCTCGTGGTCCCGGAACTCCAGGTCCGGGTTGGCGGCCACCAGGTACTCGCCGTGGGCGAAGCGGGCGGCCAGATTGACGGCCTGGCCATAGCCCACATTGCGCGGGAGACGAAGCCAGCGCACCTGCCATTGGGGAGGGAAGGCCGGGGAAGGGGGAGGAGTGGATCCGTTATCCACCACCAGGATCTCTACGGAATCCGGCGGGTGAGTCCTTCGGAGGGTTGCCACTGCGCGCTGGAGCAGGTCGTGGGAATTGTAGTTCACGAAGATCACGGACACCCGGGGCGCCATAGGTTTCAATGTTATGGGAAAGCCCGAGAAGACTCACCCCTTTGTGCGGGTGCTGAGGGAAGGATCGGCCCTTGCCCTGCACCCTCCATTTCCTCTTGGCGTCGTTTTCGTCTGCAGGAGGATCTCCCGGGGGCCCGGTTCTTTACCGGAGCACAAGGGCTTTCCGGAGGACGACACCGTGGGGTGTATGCAGACGAAGTAGATAGATTCCCGAGGGCAGAGGCGGCATGGAGACCCGTACCTGTTGTGCGGGGATCTCCAGCGTGTAGATCCTTTGGCCCTGGGGTGTATAGACCTCCAGCCGTGCCGGCTCTCCGGGGAAGGGCCGGAGAAGGGCCACTTCCAGGCCCGTTGTCACGATCCAGCCAGGTGTGCGAGGGACCGGGCGGGTCTCCTGCACCAGGATCGGCGTGACCGTGGCGCTGGCCTCAGAGGTGCTCCCCCCGGGTGTGTGGGCGATGACCGAGACCCGGTCCGTGGTGTCCCAGCCGGCGGGCATGGGGGCCAGCACCACGATGCGGAAGTTCCCGGAGGCGTCCGCCGCGCTGCCACCCAGGAACCCAGTCAGTTCTCCGTAGCCCGAGGGGTCTACATCCAGGGTGTCCACGAAGTAGGCCTCCACCTGGCCCAGGGCAGGGGCGTCCGATCCCACAATGACCACGCTGTCCACCACCCCGGCGGTGCGGTACACGGTGTAGGAGAGCACCGAGGGCACCTGGCCATCCGCGTGGTTCCACCCCTCGTTGGCGCCGCTCACCCAGTGATAGGCCAGGCCCAGGTTGCCCCGGACGATGCAGCGGGAAAAGCTGTTAAAGTCGGCGGCGCTATCCGCCAGAAATACGCCGTCTCCTTCGCTTCCGCTGATGCCATTGTTGACGATGGTGTCGTTCACAAAGGTCAGGGAATCAATGTCTCCGTTCACATAGACCCCGTGGTACTGGTGGCCCGAGATCACGCATCGCCGGACCTCCAGGCGGTCGGCACCGTCGTGGGTGAGGTAGATGCCGTAGGTGCCGTTGACGAACCGGGAGTCCTCTACGAGTACGCTGTCCAGGGTGGTGATCGTGTTGCTTCCCAGGTCAGGCACAGCGAACCCGTAGCCCCCTTCAAAGAGGCAGGAATGGATGTGGATCCAGGTGGGTGACACCGCACGGAGGATCTGGAGCCCGTAACTGGTGGCGCTGTTGGTGGATCGGACAGTATCCCCATACATGTAGAGGACCAGACTGTCGGTGGACGAGTTCTGGGAAACCAGGATCCCCCGACGGCCTCCGACACTCGCCGTGTCCACCCGGCAGGCGATCAGGGTGTCGTACTGACTGTATCCGTTGGCGTCCAGGTAGATTTGGGTAGCGTTCTGGCGGAGGTGCACCCGGTTCATATACAGGCGGACCTCATTCCGGGCGTACACGGCGGCCTCGTAATCGGCGTTGCCGTTGTTTTCCAGGAGACACCGGAGTATCCTCAGGTAGACTGGTCGGTTGTCCCGCCATCCCGCTCCCAGGATACCGTAGCCGCCACAGTTCCGTATGGTGGCGTCCCGCAAGAGGAGGTGGAGTCGCTCGGTGGCCGACACATTGTTGTTGTAGACATAGATCCCGGTGCCGGAGAAGGTATCAATCACGGTGGAATCTATGGTGATCCGAACGATGCCGTAGTTGGAAACAAACACGGCGTAGGTGCCCGTCTGGGGACTGGAGATGTAGAGGCCCCTGAGTTCAATCACGATGGAATCCTGTTCCGGGGTGGATTGCATCACGACCCGGAGTCCGTAGCCGGAGAGGCGGATCAGGGACAGGTGCCGGATTTGTAAGGGAACCAAGTTGCCTCCCAGGTCTACCTGGAACACCCGGCTGGCGTTGGAGCCATCCAGGGCGATGTGATGGTTCTGACCGTCAATGAGTAGAGGGCTCTGAATGCGGGGCAGGGTGTCGGTGAGTTGAAGGGTATCGTTGGAAATCGCGAAATAAATGGTGTCCATGCCCGGATGGTTATTGGCCTGGGTGATGGCCCATCTCAGAGTGCCCGTGGATCCGTCATCTGCGGACGAGGTCACGGTGTACACCGTGGCCCCCAGGACCCCCCACCACAGCACGATGCTCATCCCATAGGCCCATCGCATCTTACACCTCCTTCCGGGGTTATTATAGGTCCGATGGGCAAGAAAGGAAATCGCCCCGGCTCCCGGGGACATTGCTTGGGTGACGCGTGTTGTGCAGACCACCGGTTCCGGTGGCCTTTCCCGTACAGGGGAGACTGGTCAGGGCTCGGGGGTCAGGATGAAGGCCAGGTGGGGATGGCGAGCCAGGAGGGCCTGGATTTCCTCCGGAGTGGGGTAGACCGGGCGGTCCCGGTCCCGGTCTACGGTGCACAGGAAGCCAAAGGGTTCGGTATGGCTTGCGTTCATCAGGCGGTGGAGGGCTCCTGGCCGCGTGTACACCAGGTCAAAGGGACGCACCTGGATCACTTCCTCACCGATGAGCACGAATCCTTCCCCCCGCAGGATCACCACAACATGCTCGTGCTGGTGGCGTTCCAGGCTGGTATAACCTCCGGGGGCCAGTTCAAAGTACCGGAGTTCAAACCGGACCCGCTCATCCGGGGTTTTCCCGGCCAGTACCTGTCGGATCACCCCCCGGAAGTTGCCCGTGCCCTCCTTGTAGGGCTGGACCTTGACCCCCTCCCAGTGGAAGTCCTGGAACCGTTTGACCTTGCCTTCCTTGAGGTTCATGGCAGCACCAGGATCTTCAGGCTTTCGCCGGCCTGTTTCAGCAGCCGATAGGCTTCCGGGGCCTGGCTGAGGGGGAACCGATGGGTGACCACCTCCTCGGCCCGCACCACCCCGCGGCGGAGAAGGTCCAGGGCCTCCCGGGTATCGTAGGGCCCTGCCGAGTAAGAGGGCACCACCCGCACCTCCCGCACATAGAGGTCGTAGAAGTCCAGGGTGACGGGGTCCGTGGGGGCGGTGGGGGTGAACAGGAGCAGGGTGCCGCCGCCGGCCACGAGGGCGGCATACTGCTGGATCACGCGGGCGATCCCCGGGCCCACGATGACCACATCAAACCCGTGGCCCTCGGTGACCTCCCGGGCCCAGTCCTGGAGGGGGGCGCCGGGGGTGGCCTGGAATACGGGGTCAATGCCCAGGCTGCGGGCCTTCTGGAGGCGCCAGGGGTTCAGGTCAGTGGCGGCCACGAGCCGGGCCCCGAAGGCGCGGGCGACCCGGGCGTTGAGCACGCCCATGATGCCAAGTCCCACCACCAGGACCCGATCCCTGGGGCCGATGCCGGCGGTGCGCAGGGCCTTGACGGAGCAGGCCAGGGGTTCAATCAGGGTGCCGTCCTCGTCCGAAAGGTCCTCGGGCAGTTTCAGGGTATCCAGGGCCACGGCCCGGGCCGAGATCTTCATGTACTCGGCCATGGCGCCGGGTTCTATGGTTTTCTCGCGCCATTGGGGGCACTGGACATAGCGACCGCGCTGGCAGGCCTCACAGGTCATACAGGGCACATGGTGATGGGCGAACACCCGATCGCCCACCTGGAATCCCTCTACCCCTTCCCCCAGGGCCACCACCTCGCCGGCGGGTTCGTGGCCGGGCACGAGGGGGGCCTTCCGGGCCATGTACCAGTCCATGGCCTCGCCACTGCACACGCCCGAGGCCCGCACGCGCACCAGGAGTTCGCCGGGACCCGGCCGGGGGACAGGCAGTTCCTCCACCCGCAGGTCGCCGGGTCCGTGGTACACCAGGGCCTTCATTCGGGAGGGGATCATGGCACGATGGCGTACTTCAGGCCCTCCCCCCGGTCCAGCCGTTCAAAGGCCTCGGTGATCCGGGAGAGGGGCAGAGTATCCGTGATCAGGGGCTGGAGCCGGGTGCCGTGCTCGCGGAGGAACTCGTAGGCCTGCTTTACCTCCTGCGGTGTGAAGTGAAAAGCGCCCAGCAGATGCTTTTCCTCGTAATGCAGAGCATAGGCCAGAAAAGAGACCCGGGTGGAGGCTGGCAGGCCCCCGAAAAGCAGGACGCGGCCGCCCTTCCTCAGGTAGCTCAAGCTCTGTTGCCACACTTCGGGGACGCCCGTGGCCTCCACCACGGCATCAAACACCTCGTTCTCAGGAACCGATGGGAGCACCCGCTGGATCCCGATTTCGCGGGCCACCTGGTTACGGGTGGCATTCCGACCTACCAGGGTCACCCGATTTCCTTCCTGCTGGAGAACATAGGCCAGCAGGATGCCCAGGGGACCGGAGCCGATCACCAGGATCTCTTCGTGCCAGGGCCGCAGGATCTGGATCCCGTGGAGAGCGGAGGCCAGGGGTTCCACCAGGGGAGCCACCACCTCCGGGATCTCCGGTGGGCGGAGGAAGAGGTTCGTCCGAACTACGCGGGCGGGGATCCGCACATAGTCGGCGTAGGTGCCGAGGACCACATCGTCAAACAGGGTTTCGCAGTGCTGGAACCGTCCCCTCTGGCAGTAGGGGCACGAGAAGCAGGGGCCGGTGTTCACGCCCATAACGGCATCGCCCTCCCGAAAGCCCTGAACCCCTGGTCCCACCCGGGCCACACGACCCGTGTACTCGTGGCCAAAGGGGCCGGGTACGGGGATCCTGGGATGCTGGCCCCGGCGGTAGGTTTTGAGGTCCGTGCCGCAGGTCAGAGCCACCTCCACGCGGATCACCAGGTCACCGGGCCCGGGTTCCGGGATCGGCACCTCCCGAATTTCCAGCTGTCGGGATCCGGTGAGGAACACCTGACGCATGGAGCGTTACCTTTTCCGGTCCTTTGGGGAGGCCGGGCGGCTTTTCTGGTCTTTTTTCTTCCTGCCGGTGTCGCCGTTGCGGGCGGCCTCCCGGAGCTCCTGGAGTCGGCGGGCGACGCGGTCGTACACCGAACCCTTTTCAAAGGTGCCGTCGGGTCGGCGGCCGGCGGGTACGCCGGTGAGGATCTCAATGCCCTCTTCCACGGTGTCCACGGCGTAGATGTGGAACTGGCCCTGTTCCACGGCCCGGACCACCTCGGGGTGGAGCATCAGGTTTTCCAGGTTCCGGCGGGGGATGAGGACGCCCTGGGTGCCGGTGAGGCCCTTGACCTTGCAGGCCCGGTAGAAGCCCTCAATCTTCTCGTTGATGCCCCCCACCGGCTGGATCTCGCCCTTCTGGTTCACGGAGCCGCTCACGGCGATGTCCTGGCGCAGGGGCAGATCCGAAAGGAGCGACAGCAGCACATAGAGTTCGGTACTGGAGGCGGAGTCGCCCTCAATCTCCGAGTAGTTCTGTTCAAAGGCGATGCGGGCCGAGAGGCTCAGGGGTTCCTTTCGGGCGAACACCTCGCTGAGGTAGCCGGTGAGGATCAGCACGCCCTTGCTGTGGATCTTGCCTCCCAGGCCCACCTCGCGTTCAATGTCCAGGACGCCCTCCTTGCCGCCCCAGAGGGTGGCGGTGATGCGGACGGGTCGGGCAAAGGAAAAGTCGCCGAGTTCCAGGACGGCCAGGCCGTTGATCACGCCCACCCGCTGGCCTTCGGTGTCCACGATGAGCTGGTCCCGGGCGATCATCTCCTGGATCTTGCTTTCCAGGAGGTTGCTGCGGAAGATGCGTTCCTCCAGGGCCTGTTCCACATGGGCCTGTTCCACCTGTTCGGCGCCCTGGCGGCGGGCCCAGTAGTCGCATTCTTTCAGGAGATCCACGATGTCGGCGAACCGGGTGGAGAGCTTCTTCTGATCGTTCACCATTCGGGAGCTGTGTTCAATCACGCGGGCGATGGCCTCGGCGGTAAAGGGCAGCAGGTTTTCCCGTTGGACCACCCGGGCGATGAAGGCCCGGTACTGGCGGATGTTCTCCGGGGTCCGATCCATGACCACATCAAAGTCGGCCCGTACCTTGAAGAGTTCCTGGAAGTCCTCGTCGTAGGTGTAGAGCAGGTAGTAGTACAGCGGGCTGCCGGTGAGGATCACCTTGACATCCAGGGGGATGGGCTCGGGCTTCAGGACCTTGGTGGTGACGAGCCCCAGGGTTTCACCCAGGTCTTCAATGCGGATCTGCTGGGTTTTCAGGGCCTTTTTCAGGGCCTGATAGGCGTAGGGTTGGCGGAGGAGTTCGTCGGCCTCCAGGACCAGAAAACCGCCGTTGGCCCGGTGCAGCGCCCCGGGATAGATCATGGTGAAGTCGGTGGTCAGAGCCCCGAACTGCACTTCCTTTTCAATCCGGCCCACCAGGTTCACATAGTTGGGCACGGGTTCCATGACCACCGGGGCACCGGTGAGGCCGCTGTTGTCCACCAGGACATTGACCTCGTATCGCTTCAGGGGAGAGGGTTTGGGCAGGGGAATGGGAAGAGGGAGGGGCAAAGGGGGTTGCGCGCCCTGTTTCTGACGGAAGGCGTCAATGTTTTTGAGCATGTCCTGGTGCACGGCCTCCAGATACTGGACCACCTGGGGATATGCGCCATAGGTTTCCTTGAGTTCCTGGAACAGGGGCTCAATGGCAAAGCCCACGGCCTGGCGTTCCAGGTTGCGGAGTTGCTCCTGGGTTTGCTTTTCCAGCTGGCGGAGTTCCCGGGTGAGTTCTTTGATGCGTTCTTCCAGTTGTTTCCGGCGTTCCAGAATGCTCCGTTTGGTTTCCTCGGGCAGGGCTTCAAACACCTGGGGGGGCATGGGCTGGTTGTTGGCGCCCATGGGGGTCAGGACGATGCCGGTGGGCGTAAACTGCACGATAAAGCCCAGCTGCTGGCCCTCCCGCTGGATTTCCTCCATGCGCTTCTGTTTTTCCTGTTCAAAGGCCTGGACCAGCTGGTCCCGCTGTCGGGAGAATTCCTCACTCTCAAAGACACTCTGGATGCGTTTGGACACAGCCTCCACGAGTTCGGCCATGTCCCGTTTCAGGCGTTTGCCATAGCCTGCGGGGAGTTCCAGCGCCCGGGGCTGGGAGGGTTCCTCAAAGTTGTACACATAGCACCAATCGCTGGGTGTGGGGAGTTCCTTGCTGACCCGTTCCAGGTAGTCGGCGATCATGGCCTGTTTGCCGGTGCCGGGGCGGCCTGAGGCGTAGATGTTGTACCCGTAGCCCTTGATCCTCAGGCCAAAGGAAATCGCACGGTGGGCGCGTTCCTGCCCGATGAACTCCTCCAGGGGTTCAATCTCCCGGGTGGTCTCCGTGCCCACCTCCTCCGGGGTACATCGGCGGTACAGCCGGCTGGCCGGCACCCGGAAGCGGTCCAGAGACCTGGTTTTTTGAGGCATGACGCCCCTCCTTCAGAGTTGGATCTCCCGCAGATACCGGGCGGCCTCCTCCGGGGGCGTGGGATTGATGTGCAACCCGGCGCCCCATTCAAAGCCCGCAATCCGGGTCATGCGGGGGATGATCTCAATGTGCCAGTGGTAATCGTGAGTGCGGGCGGGCCGCAGGTGGGGCGTGGGGGCCGTGTGCAGGATCATGTTGTACGGGGGATCGTCCAGGGCGAGTTTGATGCGCTTCAGGGTGTCCCGGAGGGTGCGGCCCAGGACCAGGAGGTCGTCGTCCGAAAGCCGGGTGAAGTCGTGAAGATGCCGCTTGGGCAGGATCCAGGTTTCAAAGGGAAAGGACGAGGCGAAGGGTTCCCACACCAGGTAGTGTTCGTCGTCATACACCACCCGATCCCGGAGCAGGAGCTCCTGCTTGATGAGGTCGCAGAAGATGCACCGTTCCTTTTGCTGGAAATGGTGCTTGGCGTTGTTGAGTTCCGAGACCACCACCGGCGGAATAATGGGGGTGGCGATCAGCTGGCTGTGGGGGTGGGACAGGGAGGCGCCGGCCTCGGCCCCGTGGTTCCGGAAAAAGAGGATGTACCGGAACCGCTGGTCCTTCTGCAGGTCCAGCATCCGTTCGCGCACGGCGATGAGCCAGTCGCGGGCCTCCTCGTCGGAAAAACTGTCGGGGTGCTTGAAGTGGTCCGGGGTTTCAATGATCACCTCGTGGGCCCCGATGCCCGTGGTGACATCAAAGATGCCGATGCCCTCGCGCTTGAGTTCGCCCTCAATGCGCAGGGCCGGGTACTTGTTGGGCACCACCCGAACGCGCCAGCCCGGGGTGTTCGGTGGCCGGTCCGGTGGACCGAGGGCGAAGACCTCCGGAGGGGTCATGTGTTCGTGGCCGTAGCAGAAGGGACAGTTGTCGGGTTTCTTCACCTGCTGCCGCTGGCGTTTGTAATCCTGGGGTCGTAACGCCCGTTCGGTGGCGATCACCACCCAGCGGGGGCGAATGGGGTCATACCTCAGTTCAGGCATGGGAAGGTCCTCCTTTGGTTTTCTCAATGGCCAGGCGCTGGACAAACCGGTTCCATCCCGATTGGAGCGGGTAAAAGATGTACAGGGCGTGGCCCTGATAGGTCAGGTCCAGGCCGGACTCTGATTGTGACACGGTGGAAAAGGGGAAGACCACGAGGCGTCGGGCCCCGGGAAAGTGGATCCGGAGTCGGATCCCGGAGGCGTCCCGGAACTCCAGCTGCTGGACATCCATCAGGTCTATGGGCTCCGCAAAGGGATAGGGACCGGGGCCGTCGGTGTGGATCTCTCCGGCAAGGGCCGACGGCAGGATGAAGTTGTGGGCCACCACATAGGCCAGGTCCGTCGTGGCAACCTGTACCCGGAGGGTGACCTGCAGGTCGTGGCGGCCGGGGGTAAAGAACTTCTGTACGGTGGCCGGCTGGCCGGCCACCTGCCCCCCTCGCTCGGCCCGGAAGGGCTGGGTGGCCAGGGTGAACCGGCCGTGCACGAAGTCCCCCTGGTCCTGGAAGTCCATGGCGTGGAGCCGACGCCAGGGGAGGTCCGGCGGCAGGAAGTGGTCCAGGAAGGAAACCCGCTCGTGCCAATCATAGCGGAGCTCCCGGGCAGCCTCGGCGGAGAGGTGCTTGCTGATCTCGTGGATGGAGGCCACGCCCGAGGGGGCCCCGGGGTCTACCTGAAGGCCCTCGTGGTAGTGTTCGTAGCGTCGGGTCAGGGTGTTCTGGAAGTTGTAGGTCAGGGAGAGGCTGGAGAGTTCCCGCAGGGTGCCCCCCTCTTCGCTGATCTGGAGCACCCAGTCCTGCTGCCGGAGGTAGAGTTCCTGGAAGCCGTCCAGGTCGTGGTCCTTGAGGGAGGCGAAGCGACGGCCCAGGGTGCGTTCCGCCCGCAGGAGATGGCGGTACACGGCGTGCCGCAGGTGCGGCAGGTAGATGCCCCCGAAGACCCCGTGCCAGTATGCATCGTTGCACTGGGCCCGGTGGATCTCGTGCAGGACTTCCCGCTTCTTCTCCGGGCGGGGAATCCGGTCCACCTGTCGCCGCAGCAGCAGCATCTTCTTGTGCATCCGATTGGCCTCGGGATACTTCACCAGGAAGTTCCGCCACAGTCCCCCTTTGACGAAGGGGCGGACCTCGTCCCAGATCCCCTGTTCCCGGAGCTGACGAACGAAGGCCGAAAATCGGCGGGCCTGCGAGGCTGGCAGTGACCACTCCCCCATTTCAAAGTAGGACGCCGTGGGCAGATACACCCGTCCCAGGGGAGGTTCCTGGGCCAGGAATTCACTGTAGGTGAGGGGTTCAATCCAGGGTTCCTGGAGCACCCGTTCCAGGAACCGGCGGAGCCAATGTTCCGGGTGGTACACCCACGGGTGGGTGCCGGGCCAGAGCCCGAATTTTTCTCCATCGTCAAAGATCACGGCCGCCCGGGCACCCTGGTCGTACAGGTGCCGCAGATAGGCCATGACCTCCTCCAGGGGCCGGAAGGGGATCAGATACCGGAGCCGCTCGTTGATGGGAAAGATGGCCAGCGGCTTACCCTCGTGTTCCGTCAGGTAGTAACCGTGCAGCTGGTCTTCGGTCAGGCCGGTTTGCAGGAAGTGGTAGTCGTCCACCACCACATACTGGATGCCGCTCTTCAGCAGGGTGGGGAGGAGTTCTGATTCGTACACCCGCTCCGTCAGCCAGAGGCCGCGGGCGTCGTAGCCGAACCGGCGCTTGACATATCGGCGAGCCCGCTGGATCTGCCCCAGTCGGTCGGCCTCGGGAATGGCCACCAGCACGGGTTCGTAAAAGCCGCTGACCACCATCTCGGCCTGGCCGCGCTTCACCTGACGGGCCAGGCTTTCCAGGAGTTCCGGATGGCGGCTCTCCAGGAACTGGAGCAGGGGACCGGTGAAGTGGTAGGTGACCTTGAAGGCAGGGAAGTCCTCCAGCACCTCCACGAAGGGCCGGTAGGCCTGCTGGTAGGCGTGTTCCATCACCGAGGTGAAGTTGCCCACCGGCTGGTGATTGTGGACCCCCAGCAGGAGTTTCAGACTCATGGAAGCAGTTGCTCCTTGCGTTCGGCGAAGGCCCGCTGGGCCGCCCGGAAGTCGTCCTCCCGGCCAATGTCCAGCCAGAAGCCCTCAAAGGGATACACGGCCACCGATTCCCCGGCGGCCAGCAGGGCCTGGACCAGGTCGGGCAGGTCAAAGTGCTGGCCCCGGGGCACATGCCGCAACACCTCCCGCTGGAAGGCGTACACGCCCATGGACACCCAGTAGGAGATCACGGGTTTCTCGTGGTACCCCACGAGCCGGTGGTTCTCATGGTCCACCACGCCGAAGTCCACCTCCACCGTGCGTCGGTTGATGGCGATGGTCAGGGGGGTGTGCTGCTGCTCGTGGAACCGGAGCACCTCGCCGAAGGGGAGTTCGGTCAGGATGTCACCGTTGAGAACCAGGAAGTGGGGAGCCAGATGTTCCTGGAGCAGGGCCAGGGGGCCTACGGTGCCCAGCGGTTCGGGCTCCCGGGAATAGTGGATCCGGAGACCCCAGCGGCGGCCATCCTGGAAGTAGGCCTCAATGAGTTCGGCCAGATGGCCCACCGCCAGGATCACCTCCTCAAAGCCCTGGGCCTTGAGTTGCCGCAGGAGGATCTCCAGCACCGGGTACTCCCCCACCGGCATCAGGGGTTTGGGAAGCAGGGTGGTATAAGGCTCCAGCCTGCGCCCTTTACCACCAGCCAGCACCACTGCCTGCAATCCAGAGCCTCCCTTCGGGGGTTTCCAGGGTTTGTTTCACCCACTGGATTGTGCGTTTTAGCCCTTCTTCCAGGGACACCTGGGGGGTCCAGTTCAGGATTTCCCGGGCTTTTTGCGGGTTGGAAACCAGTTGCCACACCTCGCTGGTTCGGGGCCGCATCCGTTGAGCCTCGGAGACCACGGGGTAGGGGCTGTTTGTCAGCCGGCGAAGGGTTTCTACCAGGTCACCGATGCGCACGCCCTGGCCGGTGCCCAGGTTGATTTCCTCGCCCGGAGACACGGGCTGGACCAGGGCCTGCACCAGGCCGGCCACGGTGTCCTCCACATAGGTGAAGTCCCGCACCGGGTCCTGGTGTCCAATGCGGATCTCCGGTCCCTGAAGGGCCTGGAGAAGGGTACTCATGATCACGGCCCGGGCGCTTTGCCGTGGGCCGAAGGTGTTGAAGGGCCGCAGGATCACCACGGGCAGCCCATAGGTGTGGGCGAAACTGCGGGCCAACTCGTCGGCGCCGATCTTGGAAGCCGCATAGGGCGATTGGGCGTGGCGGGGATGCCCCTCGTCCATGGGGATGTACCGGGCCGTGCCGTAGACCTCGGAAGTGGACACCTGGACGATCCGCTGGAGTTCCCCGTGGTTTCGGGCAGCCTGGAGCACATTCAGGGTCCCGAGGACATTGGTTTCCACCACTTCCCGGGGGTTCTGGTAGGAATAGGGGATGGAGATCACAGCCCCCAGGTGGACCACGGCGTCCACGCCCTCCATCGCCCGGGCGACGGCTTCGGGATCCCGCAGGTCCCCGTACACCCGTTCCACTTCCTTCAGGATCTCCGGTGTCACGAAGAGCAGGGCTCCGGGGAACCCGGTGGAGGTGTATCGCAGGAAGGCCCGTACCCGGGCACCGGCGCGTACCAGAGTTTCCACCAGGTGGGAGCCGATGAACCCCCCGGCGCCGGTGACGAGGATCCGCTGGTTTTTCAGCCGTGGCGTTGTGCTCATGGGCTTGTGAAGTGCCCGCCAATTATACAGAACGGCCGAAGTTCCAGGAGAAGGGGCTTCAGCGGAGGGTATGCCGGGAGGTGGCGCGGTTCCCTGCCCGATCGGCGATGGTGAGTTCCACCTGGTGCGGTCCGGGTCCCAGGGGGTGCTCGTAGGACACGCGATGGCGGTCTATGTCGTAGTAGGCGGGGATCCACTGGCCGTCCACCCGCACCTCCAGGGTTCGTCCGTCCACACCACTGCCCTGGTCCTCCAGGCGGGCGAGGAGTCGCCGCCGGGAGAGCCAGTGGATCGTCGGAGGCACCGTGTCCCGATAGGTGGCAAACAGGCCGGTGCCCCGCAGGATACCTTGCTGGAGCAGGACAGCCCGCTGGCGGGACTCCTGAACCCAGTACACGGGCAACGAGTCCCCGGGGTGCAGGGATGCAGCCTTCAGGAACACGGGATCCCGGGCCAGGATCCGGAGTGCCGGTCCCTGGGGGGCCAGTTCCGGAAGCCTCGGAGCCGGCGTCTCAAAGGCCACGAAGGGCGTGGGTTCGGGCAGAGCGTCTTCGGGCAGGATCAGGGTCCAGCGGTCGCCCAAGGCAAGGGTGTCGGCCCGGGGACCGGCCAGGAAGAACCAGAGCCGGCGGTTCCCCACCTGGTAAGTGC
>CAZXAO010000026.1:13681-14043 GCA_964638465.1 uncultured bacterium
GCTCAGGAGGTACAGATCACCCGACGGAGACAGGGGGGAGGGCCCCTGGAGGAGATGTCCCTGGTTCAGGAGCAGGGAAACCGTGTCCGGGGTCTGGAGGAGGGCAGCGTTGGGAAGGAACCCGAGGGCCATCAGACTGTCCAGGTACAGGGCTTCAAAGTCAAAGGTTTCGGGCGCCTCAAAGGGATCACGGCCGTAGGTGCCGGTGTAGACGGTGAACACCAGACGGGCGGTGTTGCCCTGGAGGTCCCGGGCCAGGAGTTCTATGGTGTGCTCTCCGTCGGGCAGGCGGAGGGCGCTGCGGGCCCGGCGGATGGGACGATGGTACCAGCCACCCGGGGCGAAGAGCCGGGTCCATCGGC
>CAZXAO010000027.1:0-14040 GCA_964638465.1 uncultured bacterium
AACTGGGCATCCGGATCCTCAGCGAGGAGGAATTCCTGAAACTGGTGGGGAAGAGGTGAGGGCAGGCATCCAGGGGCCGGGGGAACCGATCCGGCCACCGGCCCTGCGTCCTGGAGACCGGATCGTGGTGCTGGCGCCCGCCAGTTTGCCCGCAGATGCCACGGTGATCCCCAGGATCCAGCAACATCTGGAGGCGTGGGGGTTCCGGGTGGACCTGAGGGTGGATCCCGGGCATCCCGAGCTGGCCTATCTCTCGGCGCCGGACGAGGTTCGCGCCCGCCGCCTGCAGGAGGCCATTTCGGACCCCTCCGTGCGGATGGTCCTGGCTCTTCGGGGCGGGTATGGCACCGCCCGCCTGCTGCCCCTCCTGGACTTCACCCTGTTTCGCCGGTTCCCTAAGATCCTGGCCGGTTTCAGTGATCTCACGGCCCTGTTTCTGGGCCTGTGGAAACAGAGCCGGCTCGTGACCTTCTACGCACCGGTGGCCACGGAGTGGCTCCGGGCCGATGCCTTCACCCGGGAGCACCTGTTCCGCGTACTCATGGGGGACCCCTGGACGGTGGAGCCCCACCCATCCGTGCACCCGGGGGTGGTGCTGGTCCCGGGCGAGGCCGAGGGGAGGCTGCTGGGGGGCACCCTGGCGGTTCTGGCTTCCCTGGTAGGCACCCCCTACCTGCCAGACTTTCAGGAGGCCGTGCTCTTCCTGGAGGATGTGCACGAGGCTCCGTATCGCCTGGATCGCTTGCTGACCCAATTGCTCCAGGCCGGACTGTTGCAGGGGGTGCGGGGGATCGTGCTGGGGGTGTTCCACGAGTGCGGACCGGAGGAGGAACTCCTGGCTACGCTACGGGACCGCCTGGTTCCCCTGGGCGTGCCCGTGTGCTACGGCCTGCCCTTTGGCCACATTCCCACCAAGGCCACCCTGCCCCTGGGGGTCCGGGTTCGGTTCCAGGCTCCGCCCTGTCGGCTGGAACCCCTGGAGCCCGCGGTGCAGCGTGAATCCCGGGAGCCGCTTTCTTAGGGATCCACGGGATTGCAGCGGATCCCAGGATCGGTTATGGCACCCAGGAAGCGGGAGGTCAGGTTGCGGGTGGTGGCACTTCGTGGATCTCGCCGGAGCCCAGGCATCGGTCACCCTGGTACACCACAGCCAGCTGGCCCGGCGTAGGATCGGCCACGGGGTGCAGGAAGTGGACTTCAAAGGCCTCCGTGCCCAGGGGGACCACCCGGGCCGGACGGGCCGGGGCGGTGGCCCGGATCTGGACTTCGGCCAGGAAGGGGGCCCGGGGAGGGGGATCCAGGAGCCAGTGGGCTTCCTGGGCGCGGAAGGAGCGCCGGAACCGGGCCGACGGTGGTCCCACCACCAGGCGATTGCGGGCAGGATCCTTGTGCACCACATAGAGGCGTTCCCCGCTGCTGATTCCCAGGCCTCGTCGCTGACCCAGGGTGTAGAAGGCCAGGCCCTGATGTTGCCCCAGGGGGGTGCCCTTCAGGTGGACGATGGGGCCGGGGGTAGCGGCCCCGGGCAGGTGTCGCTGGAGAAAACCCCGCAGGCCGTCGCCTCCCAGGAAACAGAGGTCCTGGCTCTCCGGCTGGTCGGCGCTGGGGAGACCCTGTTCCTGAGCCCACTGGCGCACACGGGGCTTGGTGAGAAAGCCCAGGGGGAGCAGGGTGTGGGCCAGCTGGTCCCGGGTGAGCCGGGAAAGCACATAGGACTGATCCTTGGCAGGATCTATGCCCCGTCGGAGCACGGGGCCACCGGGTTCCTGGAGTACCCGGGCGTAGTGGCCGGTGGCCAGGGCGCGGGCGCCCAGGCTACGGGCGTGGGTCCAAAGGAAACCCCATCGCACCTCCCGGTTGCACACCGGGCAGGGGTTGGGGGTCTGGCCCTGGCGGTGGCGATCCAGGAAGTGCTGGACCACGGCGTGGTAAAAGGCGTCCCGGGCATCCAGGACTTCAAAGGGAATGCCCAGAGTTTTGGCCACCCAGCGGGCCCGGTGCTGGGCGTCTATGGTGCAGCACCGGTTCAGATGAGCCCGGCCGGTTTCGCTCCAGAGGCGGAGCATAATCCCATGCACCTGGTACCCCCAGGCCTTAAGGAGGGCAGCGGTCACGGAGCTATCCACGCCGCCGCTCATGGCCACCACCACGGGGCCAGGCGGGGGTACAGGCATCCGTTCCAGGAGGTCCGGGAAGGGGACGGGCATGGTAAAACAGTATAAAGCCGGCTAAGTTGCTCAGGAAAGGTTCTCCCCGGACCCAGGGCAGGGGGAAGGCCGGTTAAGACCTCGGGCGGCGGCCTGGTCCAGGAAGAGATGCAGGGTACCCCGGCGGGGTTGGATCCGGCTGGCCGGGCAGACGGGGTCCTGCTGGACGAAGGACCGGCGGAAGGCTTCGGCCTTTTCCGGACCGGCGATGAGGTAAAGCAGGTGTTGTCCCTGGTTCAGAACGGGCAGGGTGAGGGTGAGTCGTTGCGGTGGAGGTTTGGGGGCATGATCCACAGGCACCACGAGCCGCCGGGTTTCCTCCAGGGCCGGATGACCGGGAAACAGTGAGGCCGTGTGGCAGTCCTCGCCGAGCCCCAGGAGGATCAGGTCAAAGCGGGGGAAGCCGTCAAAGAAGTTCCAGAGGCGTTCCTCGTAGAGGCGGGCGGCGGTGTCCAGGGACACATCCCGGGTTTCTGGAGCCAGGAGGTGGGCCTCACCCCAGAGCAGGCGTTTTTTCCACAGCGTGAACAGGATTCCCTGGTTGCTCTGGGGATCGGTGGGAGGCACGAAGCGTTCGTCGCCCAGGAAAAAGAAGGTTTCCCGCCAGGGAAAGTCGTCGCGTTCGTTCCAGCGTTCATAGAGCCGACGGGGTGTACGCCCGCCACTCAGGGCCACGGTGAACCGCCCTTGCTTTTCTACGGTCTTGCGGGCCCAGTCCACGATGCGGTCCAGAGCGACCCGGGAAAGGGTTTCCAGGTCCTCAAAGACGCAGATCTCGGCCCTCATGGTGCGGGTCCCAGATCCTGGTACGCCAGGATGCACACATAGCTGCTGGGAAACGGATACGCCTGGGGGAGAACCGGCACGAGGGTGAGGCGGTACCGGTGCCCGGGCCGGATCGCCTGACAGGAATCCCCCACGATACCGGCCACGATGTAAAAGGGCCCGGAGCGGCTCAGGCCCTCGTAGGGCAGCACCTGGCCGAGGTGGCACCCCTCCGGAGGAAAGGACACCACCACCTGGAGGGTGTCCCGCGGCAGGGGGATGGTGTCGGGCGACAGCGTTCGCCAGCGTTCCTGTTCCACCCGCAGGCGGGCCAGGTTCTTCTGATAGGCCAGGCGTTTCTGAGGGTCCCCGGTGGTCTTCAGCCATTGTTCGTGCCGCTGAATCTCCAGATCCAGGGCCGTCAGTTTCGCCCGGTAGTAGGCCAGGCGGCGGGCCTGGGGCCCGGCGCCGGCGGGTGTCCGACGGGGTGTGCAGGCCCCAGGGCCCAGCAGGGCCACCAGGAGACCCAGGGTCAGGGGATTCTGGAGCCGTTTCACGGTGTCGCCTCCGGTGTCCACCAGGAACCCTTGTCCCGGTGTAGCACGCGACGGGCGGCCTCGGGGCCCCAGGTCCCCGCCGGATAGAGGTAAACGGGGATCCGCCCCGGGTCTGGTGGGTGGTCGTCGGGCACCACCTGGTATCGGTTTTCCTGTTCCAGGAGAGGGGCGTAGAGTTGCCACGAGGCCTCCACCTCGTCGGCGCGGACGAAGAGGGTCTGGTCGCCCTCCAGGATGTCCTGGAGCAGGGTTTCGTAGGCGTCGGGCAGGGGAGATCCGAAGAACTCCTGGTAGGTGAGGTGCAGGGGAACCCGGGTGGGGCGGCGGGTGGAGCCCGGGGATTTCACGCCGATCCAGAGCCGGAACCCCTCGTTGGGCTGAATCACGATGACCAGTTCGTTGGGGTCCACCTGCAGCCGGTACCGTCGGGCGGGAACGGGTTTCTCAAACTGCAGGACGATAACCGAAACCCTCTGTTGCAGCCGTTTCCCGGTTCGCAGGTAGAACTCCACATCCTTCCAGCGGTCGTTGTCCACCCGGAGCCGGAGGGCGGCGAAGGTGGGGGTGGGGGAATCCGGAGGGACTCCGGGCTCCTCCTGGTAGGCGGGGACCTTCTGACCCTGGACCGTGCCCCGGTCGTACTGGCCCAGCACCACGGGCGGTTTTCGGCCGCGATGGTCCAGCCGGGCAGCCCGCAGTACCCGGACCTTTTCGTTGCGGATCTCCTCGGCCTGGAAGTGGACCGGAGGATCCATGGCCGTGAGGGTCAGGAGTTGGGTCAGGTGGTTCTGGATCATGTCCCGCAGGACGCCCGCCCGGTCGTAGTACCTGGCCCGGGTGCCGATGCCCACGCTCTCGGCCACGGTGATCTCCACGCTGCGGAGGTGGGCGTGGTGCCAGAGGGCATGGAAGATCTCGTTGGCGAAGCGCAGGGTGAGGAGATTTTGGACGGTCTCTTTGCCCAGGTAATGGTCAATGCGGTAGATCTGGCCTTCGTGGAACCCCTGGTGCAGGCGGCGGGTGAGTTCCCGGGCACTCTCCAGGTCGTGGCCGTAGGGCTTTTCCACCACCAGGCGAGTCAGGTGCCGGGGATGGTTCAGGCCCAGCCGGGTGAGGGCTTCGGCCACGGATGCGAAGGCCTGGGGGGGCAGGGCCAGGTAGAAGACCCGGAGGGTGCCGGGTCCCAGGCGGTGTTCCAGTTGCTGGATCCGTCGCAGCAATCGCTGCCAGTCTTCGGGTTGCTGGGCCCCCAGGGACTGGTAGCCGGTGGCCTGGGCCCACGAGCGAGCCGAGCGGCGGCGAATGCCCGCAGCCACCAGTGTCTCGGTGACCAGGTCCCGGTAGGTGGCATCGGTGAAGCGGGCACTACGGGCCACGGCCAGCAGGTGCCAGGGGCGTCGGCGGTACTCGGCCTTTCGGGTTACGCGGTACAGGGCGGGCAGGAGTTTCCGGCGGGCCAGGTCGCCGTAGCCGCCGAACACCACGAAGAGGAAGGCCGGGGGTTTCATGTCTCTTCGGAGCGGCGGTGGACCCGGTGGCCTCCGAACTGGTTCCGCAGGGCGGCCACCACGCGGGCGGCGAAGGAATCCTCCTGGCGGGAGTAAAAGCGGGCGAACAGGGATTCGGCAATGACCGGCACGGGTACATCCAGGTTCAGCGCTTCCAGCAGGGTCCAGCGGCCCTCCCCGGAGTCCTCCACATAGCCCACGATGTCCTCCAGACCGGGTTCCTGGTCCAGGGCGCGTTCCAGGAGTTCCAGGAGCCAGGAGCGGATCACGGTGCCGTGTTGCCAGATGTGGGCGATGGTCTTCAGGTCCAGGGCGAACTCCTTTTTGGCCTGCATCACGGCGAAGCCTTCGCCGATGGCCTGGAGCATGCCGTATTCAATGCCGTTGTGGACCATTTTCACGAAGTGGCCGGCGCCGCTGGGGCCCAGGTGGGCGTAGCCCTCCGCCGGGGCCAAGGCCTGGAACACGGGTTCCACCTGGTGGAAGGCTTCCTCGGGCCCCCCGATCATCAGGCCATAGCCGTACTGCAGGCCCCAGATGCCCCCGGAGACGCCCACATCCAGGAACTGGATCCCCTGGCCAGCCAGGTCCCGGGCCCGACGCTGGGAGTCGGTATAGTGGGAATTGCCGCCATCAATCACGATGTCACCGGGTTCCAGGTGGGGTACCAGGTTCTGGAGCACCTCGTCCACGGGTTTCCCCTGGGGGACCATGATCCACACCACGCGGGGTTTAGGAAGTTGGCGGGCCAGATCCTCTAAGGTGCGGGAAGCCACGGCCCCCTCCCGGGCCAGGGCCTCGGCCTTTTGATAGGTGCGGTTCCAGACCACCACCTCGTGGCCATATCGGAGCAAACGGCGCACCATGTTGCTGCCCATGCGTCCCAGGCCGATGAAGCCGAGTTTCATGATGGGCCTCCTTCCGCTTTTCGGGGATTATACGCCCGAATCCCTTCGGTGCGGCCGAATCCCGAGCCGGCCGTCTTGACTCGGTGTCAGGGGATTTGTAGAATAGCCGCCATGGAACGGCATGTCCTCGTGATCCTGGAGCCGGAACTCGCTCCGGGATTCAAACTGGCCGGTGTGGAGGTGCGCGAGGTGGCCTCGGCAGAGGAACTGGAGGCCCTGCTACCCGAGATCCTGGAGTCCGACCGTTACGGCATCGTGATCGTGGAAAAGTCCCTGCTGGATCACACGGATCCCCGTCTGCGAAACCAGGCCCTGGACAATGTGGTGCCCGTGGTGCTGCCTGTGGAGGTGCGGGGGACCGAGGGAACCTCGGTGGAAGCCTACCTGGAAGAGATGATCCGCCGATCCACCGGCTACCAGATTAAGGTCCGAGGATAACGTCCCCAGATGCTGGGGCTCTGGCTCACCGCGATCGTGATGACCACCCCTTTGCGGACCGGCGTCTGGATCACCTCGCGGGACCTGAGAACGCCGGAACGCACCCGGGAGGTGATCCGCTTCGTTCGGGAACACGGGATCCAGGTGGTGATCCCCCAGGTGGTGGTGGGCGGCTACGCCTATTACCCCTCCCGGATCCTTCCCCGAAGCCCGTATCACAAGGATTTCCCTGACTTTGACCCCCTGCAGATGATCCTGGATTCCCTGGGGGACCAGGTGGAGGTGCACGCCTGGATCAACACCCTGCTGTACTGGTCCCTGGACACCCCACCGGAGGACAGCCAGCATGTGTACTACCAGCACCCCGACTGGTTCATCCGGGACGACGAGGGCGTGTCCCTGCACGAGTACCGCGGGGAGGACTTCCGGGAGCGGGGCATTGATGGGATGTTCCTAGATCCTACCCGGCCCGAGGTACGGGAGTTCGTGGCCTCGGTGTACGAGGAGGTGGCCTCCCGGTATCCCGTGGCCTATGTCCACCTGGACTTCGTGCGATACCCGGGCGCAGGCTTCGGGTTCACCCGGGATCGGGAGGAGTATCTGGAGGAGACCGGCATTGACCCGCTGTTGCTGGACGAGACCGCCCGTTACACCGCTCCCCGCTGGACCACGGCCCGATCCTTTGACTGGCTTGAGCGGTGGTACCGGTATCACTACAGCCGATGGAACGAACTGCGGTCCCGGGCCATTGGGCAACTGGTGGCCCTGATCCACGAGCGGATCCAGCCCCACGGCGTGCGGCTCAGCGGAGCCGTCTTTCCCAACCCTGGAAGCTCCTGGTACCGGCTGGGCCAGGGCTGGCTGGAATGGGCCCGGGAGGGCCATCTGGACCTGCCGGTGCCCATGGCCTATACCCGATTTCCCCGGCGGTACGCCCGCTACCTGGGCTACTACGCCGAACTGGGGCTCCCCGTCTATGTGGGGCTGGGAGTGTGGATGAAGGGCGCTGAACACTATGTGCCCGAGGAAGTCCGCCAGGTGATGCGGTCCCCCGTGAACACGGTGATCTTCTTTGATTTTTCCAACCTGGCCGGAAACCCGGCCCTGGTGCGTCGTCTCCAGAGGATGGGAGTGCTCCGGTGATTCCCTGGGTGCTGGTCCTGTGGATGATCACACCCTGGTCCCAGCGACTCCAGGTGGACCACCGGTTCTCAGCACGGGAGGCAGAGACCTTGGCACAACGGCGAACGATGGAAGAACAAAAACTCCGGCTCCTTCTGGCCGACGAGCCGGTGGATCCGGAGGAAGTGGCCCAGTACCTCCGGCTCCTGGACCGCCAGTTTCCGACCCCCGGGGTTCGGGACACCTTTCTCCAGACCCTGGGTCTGGACCCGGCCGGGCTCCGCGAGGAGGCCGCCTTTGACCTTCGTGTTTTTCACCTGCTGGATCGCCTGTATCAGCGGGTGATGCCCGGAGATTCCGAAGAGGTGGTCAAGCCCAGGGAACGGTTCTACACGCAAGTCTTTGTGCCCGCCTATCCCGAGGCCTCTCTGGCCGAGCGGATGACGGCCTGGGCCGTTGCCTGGGCGGCCTGGGCCCAACTGCGGCTCGGTGTTCCACCGGAGCAGGTGGCCCGGCGGTTTTCCGGGCTCCTCTCGGTACGACTGCCCGGAAAGCGTCCTGTGGTGTACGATCCCTACCACGCCTGGACCCGCCGGTTGTTTGAACTGCCGTTGGGCCAGTGGACGCTGCCAGAGCGCACGCGCACCGGTTATCGGATCCTTCGGGTGGAGCAGGAGATCCCCGCCAGCACGGCACCCTTTGGTACCCTGCCGTACCGGGTGCGGCGAAAGATCCTCAAGGATCGGCTCTACCAGGCCCTCCGCCGGTTCGTAGAAACCGGCGAACTCCCCTGAGGCCGGCCTCCAGGAGCCCCCAGAGCAGGAGGGATTCCAGTACAAAGAGGCCCCAGGCAATGCGGGCACGGGCAGGGTGATGCATGCCCAGGGCCCAACGGCGTTTCCACCGGAGGTAGTCCGGCTGTCCCGTGAGCCGGGTCATCCTCTGGAGGAGGCGCAGGTGCATCCACTGGTAGGTTTCGGAGGCCGGATGGCCCAGCCGATCGTAGAAACTCCAACCCTGCTGGTCATAATGGGCCAGGGAGAGGCGCAATGCCCGTTCCCCCAGATGGAACCACCGTTCAGCGGTGGTGTCCCCCGTGAGGGAGACATAGGTGTGGAGCGAGAGCAGGACCCAGATCATGCCGTTCAGCACCCGGGGATAGGGCCCCGGTGGATAGGCATATTCCAGAAACCAGAGGCCGGTGTCCGGCAGGACAAGGGTCGTGCCGCCCTTCTGTACCGGTTGGCCCAGGGGCGCCAGGGCGCGTCGGGCGTCCTGGAGCAGGGCACTGTCGCCTGCATAGATCCCGGCGCGGGCGAAGACCTCGGCCAGCAGGGCCTGGGTGAAGGCCGAGGTCCAGCCTTCGGGGATGCCGTAGTCCGGGAGGGCGAAGTCGTAATGCCATACCCGGTCTTCGGGCAGGCGGGCTCGGATTCGGTGGACCAGGCGGACGAAACCGGCGGTGTCCTCCGGGAGCAGCCGTTCCAGGGCCCACTGGCAGGCGATCAGGGGGTTGAACCGTACGCCGTAATCCTCGCCGTACACGCGACCGTAGTGCACCAGGGCAATTCCCTGTTCCGCATCCCAGAAGGCGTAGGCGATGGGCCGGTGAAGCCACCGGTTCACCTGGATGCGAAGCGCCTGGAACCGGGGGAAGAGCACCGGGTAGGTGGGGTGAATCAAAAGAGCCCCTGCTGCCCAGGCGGCCAGCAGGGGCCCAAAACGACGAAGGAAGGGCGTCACTACACCTCTTTCTTCAGGGCCTCAATCTGTTGGTCCAGGTCGGCCACCGTCAGGTTCAGGTCCCCTTCCACGAAGAAGGTGTCCTTCTGGCGGAAACTGAAGCGGTCGGGCTTGGGATTTTCCAGAATGGCCTCCAGAGCCTCCGGGCCGGTTTTGCCCCTGTACTCGGCCTGCAGGATCCTGCCTTCCTTCATGTAGATGTAGGCCTCCAGTTCCTTGCTGCCGAAGACCCCTTCCTGGCCGGAGGCCAGGGCCTCCCGGAGCATCTGGAGGAGCAGGAGCCGGCGCTTTTTCTTGGCCCGTTCCTTGATGGCGTTTACGCCGCCAAAGCCCCGGGCCCGCACCGGACGCGCGGGAGCCGCTGCAGGCTTCTCGGGCTTTTTCTCTTCCTCGGCGGGGGGTGTGGGCTTCTCAGGCGGTTGTTTCTCGGGAGGTCGGACCGGGGCTTTGGGCTCCGCCGTAACGACCTTCTCCTCGGTTTTCGGCGGGGTTTCGGCCGGAGGGGCCTCCTCCTGGACGGCCGGGGGTTCTTCGGCCTTTTGAGGTTTTTCCTCGGCCACCGCAGCCACTTCTTTGGCCTGCTCCGGTGCAGGGGGCGCCTCTTTGGTTGTTGGGGAGGGTTCGGGGACTTCCGGCTTCTCAGGAGGGGCCTCCCGGGGCCCGGTTGGAGGCGTGGGCGGCTTCGGGGCCTCGGGTTTCTTCTCGCGGATCACCACATCGCGGGGAGTGGGTTCCTCTTCCCCGGTACCTTCTTCGGGGGGGATGCCTTCAATGACGCGGATTCGGCCCGGGGTACCCGCCGCGGGGGCAGAGGGCTCCGTGGGGGAGGTCGGCGCAGGTGGTTCGGGGGCGGGCGCTTCAGGTGCCGGTTGGGGTTGGGGTCTGGGAGATGGGGGTGGTGTCTTGGGTCGGGCAGCGGGTGCCCGATAGGCTGCCGGTACCTCTTCACCACCCCGTCCCCGGAGGAGCAGCACAAGGCCGACGATCAGCAGCAGGACCACCACTCCGCCGATCACCAGGCCCACCGGGAACCCCCGGGCCTCGGTCTTCTGGGTTTGGGCGGCGGCCTGGATTGCCTGTTGTCGCAGGGCCTGGATCCGGTTCCGCAGGGCCAGCAATTGGCTATCCTCTGGGGTGAGACTCAGCAGTTGTTCCACCACGGGCAGAGCCTTCAGGGAATCCTGAGCCAGCAGGCTGGCCAGCACCTGGCGCAGCGAGTCCAGCCGTGCCCGGGTCTGCTGGATCTCCAGGATCTGGGCTTTGGTGGACCGGGCCCAGGCGTTCCTGGGATCCAGGCGAAGCACCGAATCCATGAGGGCCAGGGCCCGGGTGGTGTCCCCCCGGCCCAGCGCCCGCTCCGCCCGGCGGCGGAGGGTATTCAGCCGGGCCGTGCGTTGCCGGTCCAGTTCTCCCTGTACCCGGTTGATGGCTGCGATCACGGTGTTGGAGGGGTTCAGGTCCCGGGCCTTGCGGTAGGCGGTCAGGGCCTCCTCCAGTTTGCCCTGCTGTTCCAGGGCGTAGCCCAGGTTAAACCAGGCCACATCGTTCTCGGCGGCCACGGAGGTGACGATGCGGAACACCCGTTCCGCATCGGCCCACTTCTTTTCCAGGGTATACCGGGTCCCCAGCTGGAGTCCCAGGTCCACCAGGGGTTTTCCCACCCGTTGGGGATCCTTTTTGATCTGCCAGGCCCGCCAGTACAGGTCAAAGGCCTCGCCCGGTTTTCCCAATTTCGTGGCAGCAAAGGCGGCGTTGGTGAGGGCTTCGTACTGGTTCGGGTCCTCCTGGAGCACTTGCTGGTACAGGGTGTAGGCCTGTGGGTAGTTTCCTTCCAGTAGGGCCTTGTTCGCCTGGTCCAGAGGCGTTTGGCCGAAGAGCAGCGTCGCAAACAACAGCCAGGTGTTCATCCTTCGTTTCCCTCCGCTAATATTTTACCCGGTACCGGCGGCCGGCCTCGACCCGAAGGGTAATCTCCCGGGTACCGAAGGCCGGGCTTACGATCTCAAAGGTGTGGTTCCCCGGGGGGACCTCAATCCATCCCTGGTCGGAGGAGCCCAATTTCTTGCCGTTGAGCCAGATCTCAGCCACATCCTCGCCCACGAAAAGGATCTTGGCGGTGGTGGGACGCTGGGTGAGCAGAGGGCTCGTGAGGGTAACCGTTTTCCGATCGGGAAACCGAAGGGTGTCGGTCACCAGGCCTTTCGGACCGCCGAAGTTGGCCTGTATCCGATGGATTCCGATGGCCACCGGAAAGAGGCGGAAGGGAGCCGCTCCCACGCGATGACCGTCCAGGCTCACCAGGGCACCGGGTGGGTTGGTGATCACGGTGAGGGTATCCACGGACCGTTGCAGAAGGGCGGCAATCCCCTGCTGGGCCTCGTCCAGAGTCACCCGGCTCAGGGTCTGGGTCAGGGAGTCGCCGAAACGGGACACGAGGGTCAGGTGCAGATCCAGGGTGTGATCCTCGTGGAGCACGCAGGTGCCCCGGAGCCAGAGGGGGAAGGTGGTATCCGGGGCTTCGCCCCGGGCCAGCCGGACGAGGTCAAAGGGGCCACTGATGCCCTCCACCAGGGTGGTGGTCAGGATGTCCGGGGTGATCAGGAACCCGGGAGTGCCCTCAATGGTGAACTCCAGGACGGCGGTGCGCAGGGGGTTTCCCACGACGAGGGGAGGCGGCGAACCTGCCATGAGCCATCCAGCGGAAATCAGAAGCACGCCACTCCAGCCTTTCCAGGTCATCTACGGTTCCCCTTTCTTCTCATTCCTCAAAGTACTTCAGGTGGATTTCCTCGTTGGGTTTGGCTTCAATGACCCATTCCTTGGTGCCGTAGAAGGGATGGACACACCGCACGGTGTGTTTCCCGGGAGAGATTTCAAAGGGCCCCTCGTTGGTGTAGCCCACCTTTTTGCCGTCAATCCACACCTCGCACACGAGGGACTTGTTCGTGTAGAGTTTGGCCGGGGGGAGTTCCTCCGGAGGGGGTGTGGGTTCTGCAGATGGGGGGGGCGAGGCCACGGGCTGGAGTTTCAGGTTCAGGAGGACAAAGCGGTTTAAGGTGAGGGTGGTCTCCTTCCGGGCGTTCTGGGTTTCCACGGCGATGCTGTAGGTACCGGGGGGCAGGTTCTGGATCTCCACAGGGGTGGTCCCCACAGGCAGGCCCTCCACGGTAACCCGGCCTCCCGGGGGGTCTGAGGTCACGATCACGCTCAGGCTATAGGCACTGAGGGTATCCAGGATTGCCTGCTGGGCCTCGGCAAAGGTGGCGTCCTGCAGGCTCACCCGGGTTTCCTTTCCCGAGGCGACATCCGTAAAGGTGCAGGTGCAGGAAACGCGTCCTCCCACCAGACGGTACGATCCCTGAACCCGGAGGTGGATGTCCTGGGGCAGGGCTTCAGGGCTGGCGGCATAGGTGATCTGGAATCGCGTGGTGTCCACCTTTTCAAAGAGCAGTCGGCTGAACTGGTCTTCGGGCAGGACGATGCCCTGGGATCCCAGGTCCTGGAACTTCACGACCCCCACCCGGATGGGTTTGAGGACCAGCGTGGGGATGGTGGATTCCTGGGCAAGGAGAATCGCCGCCACGGCTAACGGCCAGAACATAACCATCGCCTCCGGTTTTGAACGCCAGGGCCGGCGTTAGCGAACTTCGGGCAATTGATCCACCAGGGCCTTCAGGACCTCAACGCCGGACCGACGGTCCTCCGGGTTCCAGGGCAAAACGGGCAGGGCCTTCTGGAGCCAGGGGATCTCCTGGAGGGTCGTGGGGTGGTCGTTGGACCGCAGGGCAATGACCACGGGTTTTTCCGTCGTATGGACCCACCGCTGGATGTGGGGGTCCACCTCGTTCAGGTGATCGGGAGAGAGCACCAGGATGTAGCCTTCCACCACCGGGTCCACCATGTCCAGGATGCCCGAGAGGTGTTCCTGCCCGGGGGTGCCGTAGAGGTGGACCTTGTTGCCGTTGTACCACTCCATGTGGGTGACGTCAATGGCCACGGTGGTGGTGGCCTTCACCTGTCGCCGGTGGGCTTCGGAAACGGGCTTTTCGGTAAAGTACGCGTTCTTGCCGCCGGAAACGGACTTGATGAACAGGGTTTTCCCGCTGGCAAAGGGTCCAATGACGCCGATCTTGTACACCCGTTTCATCGGTGCTGTCAGGACTCAAAGGCCTTGGCCACAGCCTTCATGTTGTAGAACACCATCCCCAGGCGGGCCTTGGGTGTGGTCATCACCACCAGGGCCCCGAGGTCGCCGATCCGCCGCACCAAGGCGTACCCCTTGGTGCCCTTGAGGATGATCTGGTCCGGATTGCCCCGACCCAGGTCGTTGGCCACCCGTTCAGCGATGCCGATCAGAGCGGCGCTCATGGCGGCCAGTTCGTCGTCGTCAATCTCTTCTTTGAACACCGAGGCGACGGCCAGGCCATCCAGGGTCACGAAGGCAGCGCCCTCGGTTTCCGGGTCGTTCTGCACAAACTCCTGCAGGAGTTTTCTTGCCTCGTCGGGTTTCAGCATCTCGGCCATGATGCTCCTCCTTTACAGGGTGAACTCCATCATCTCCTGGGTGATGGCCTTGAGGTTGAACTGGATCATCCCCAGTTTGGCCCGGGGAGAGGTGATGAGCACGAGCACCCAGTCTTCGCCGATCTTGTGGGCCACGGCGTAGCCGTTGGGTCCCTTCAGGATGGTCTGTACCAGTTCGCCGCGGTTGAAGTCCTGCACGACCCGTTCGGAGATGCCCAGGAGCGCAGCACTCATGGCCCCGATCTCGTCCTCCTCAATCCCTTCGGTC
>CAZXAO010000028.1:0-13737 GCA_964638465.1 uncultured bacterium
TGGAGGCCCTGCTGGGTCTGGCCCGCACCTGCGGCTGGGCCGAACGCTGGGCCTGCGCCCGCCAGGCCCTGGACCACGCCCGAAAGCAGCACCCGGAAAACCCCGAGGTGTACGAACTGGCCGGCGACCTGGCCCTCTGGCAGGATCATCTGGACAAGGCCGCCCGGGGGTACCGCCAGGCCCTGGAGCGGGATCCCGAACGCCTCCGGGCCCGCCGACAACTGGCCCGGGTACTGGAATGGCAGGGCCGATACCGACTGGCCCTTCTGGAGTACCGCCGCCTGCTGGCCCGAAACCCCCACGACGCCGACGCCCGCCGCGGCCTGCGGCGCTGCCGTGAGCACCTGGCCTGGACCGTCCACCTGCAGTGGAAAACCACCCTGGAGGACGACGCCGGCACCCGGGGACAATACCACACCCCGTTGGTGAAACTCCAGGGGCCCGACCTGCCCCGGTTCCGATGGCACCTGAAACTCGCCCTGCTGATGAACCGGCGGGACACCCTGCAGAACCAGCTGTACCAGTTGATCCCCGGTCTCATCCTCTGGCCCGAAGGTCCCGTGACCCTGCGGGCCGCCTACGCCTGGAGCCCAACGCCGGCAGCCCGCAACGCCTGGCTGGGCCTTCAGGCCCGCTATCGGGGGCTCCGGGTGGCCCTCGCCTGGCGGCAGGAACTCCTGGAGCCCGTGCGGGAGATCACCGCCCGCACCCTGCGCGCCGAGGCCCGCTGGCAATTCCGGCGTCTGGAACTCCGATACGCCGGCGAATGGGGCACCGTGCCCCGGGACACCAACCGTAGCCGATCCCTGGACCTCTCCGGCTTCCTGTACCTGTGGCACTCCGACCAGAACCGCCTGGCCCTGACCTATGCCTATGGCACCCTGGCCTACGACCACTGGTCGGCCCTGTACTACTCGCCGGAGGCCCTTCGCCGCCACGCTCTCGGGTTCTCGGGCTTCCGCCGTTTTCCCTGGGGCTATGTCTACGCCGAGGCCTCGGTGTCCGTGTGGACCGCGGAGGACACGCCGGGTGTCCAGACCCTGGCCGCTGAACTGGGCATCCACCGCTTCTACCTTTCCGTCAACTCCTTCGCCACCACCCAGCGGTACCGCACCTGGACCCTGCTGGCCGGCCTCCGCTGGCCCCTCCTGCGCGGATCATGAAGGCCCGACTCCTGGTCCTCTTCGTGCTGCTGGCCCTCCTGGGCGTGCTCACCTACGAACTCGTGCAGATTGAACTCCGGTACCTGAGACCCCGGGTGGTGCAGGTGGAACGCCCGGTGGTCCGCGAGGTTCTGGGTACCGTCACCCGGGAGACCGTGGAGCGCGCCCTGGACTCCCTGCGGGTGTTTGCCCGGGCCCGGGACGAACACCTGGAGATCCTCCAGCTGCGACGGTCCTCCTCGGGCCGCCAGATCCCCGTGTACCGGCCGGTGTTCGTCAAGGGCATCAACCTGGGGGCTGCCCTGCCCGGCCACTACCCTGCCGAATTCCCGGCCACCGACCAGGATTACCTCCGCTGGTTTCGCCAGATGACCCGTGCCGGCTTCAATGTGGTCCGGGTGTACACCGTGTTCCCCCCGGCCTTTTACTCGGCTCTCGCCACCTACAACCTGCAGAACCGGAACCGGCCCCTCTACCTCCTGCAGGGGATCTGGGTCCCCGTGCCCGAACAGGAGGACTACCTGGACCCGGACTTCAGCCGCCGGATCCAGCTGGAGATTGAACGCGCAGTGAACGCCGTGTACGGCGGAGGCGAGTACTTCTCCGATGTGTCGTCCGTGACCCTGGGGTTCCTCTTCGGACGGGAATGGGAACCCGAAGGCGTCCGCACCACCCAGGAGATGCATCCGGACCTCACCTCCTACCAGGGGTTCTTCGTGTCCCTGCCCTACGGCACTCCCATGGAGGTCTGGCTCGCCCGGATGCTGGACTACCTCCAGACCTACGAGGTGGTGCGGTACCACGGTTTGCACCCCGTGGCCTTCGTCAACTGGCTCCCTCTGGATCCCCTGTACCACAACACCGAGTGGATTGAATCCGATCGCGTCCGGGAGTACGACAACGACCTGTGGACCCTGGATCCCTCCCACTTTTCCCGCACGGCCCGCAACCCCGCAGGCCTGTTTGCCGCCTACCATGTGTACCCCTACTACCCGGACTTCGTGAACCTGGAGTACCTGCAGGACACAAGCCGTTTCGGACCGGACAACTATGCGGGCTATCTCCGGGCCCTGCACGAGGCCACCGATGGCCTGCCCCTGGTGGTGGCCGAGTTCGGGGTGCCCTCCTCCCGGGGCATCGCCCACTTCAACCCCCTGGGCCTGCACCAGGGGGGCCATACCGAAGAACAACAGGGCCGGCTGGACGCTCGCCTGTTCCAGGTGATCTACGACGAGGGCCTGGCCGGTGGCATCCTCTTTGCCTGGATGGACGAGTGGTTCAAACGCAACTGGCTGGTGATGGACTTTGAGAACCCCCTGAGCCGGAACCCGCTGTGGCACAATGTCTATGACCCCGAGCAGACCTACGGCCTCGTGGGCTTTGACCCCCGGGACCTCACCGTGGACGGCCAGCCGGAGGACTGGCCCGAGGAAGCCGCCTTCGCCCACGGGCAGGGGATCCGCCGGGTGTACCTGCACGCAGACCCTGCGTACCTCTGGATCCGGGTGGACCTGGCCCGGCCGTTCCAGCCCGAAACCGACACCCTCTGGCTCTTCCTGGACACCTACCGGGCCGATCTCGGGGAGGTCCAGAGCCCCCGGCCGCCTTGGCGCCTGGGCCAGGGCGCCGAATTCGCCCTCTGCCTGGCCCCACCGGGCCGAACCTGGGTCACGGAACCGTACCAGGTGTTCCAGGACTGGATCCAGGGGATCCGTTCGCCCATGCGGCCAGCGGCCGTGGACACCGCACCGGGACGCTGGGTGGAACCCGCTCTCCTGGCCAACCGATCCCGCATCACCCTGCTGGGCGATACCGTGCCCGAACAGCGGTTCTATCCGGGCCGCCTGATCTTCGCCCCCCAGCAGGAGAACACCCTGGCCGACTGGTTCGCCCGGGATACCGTGGTGGAACTCCGGCTGGGCTGGAACCTGATCCACATCACGGACCCTTCCAGCCACCGGGTGCTCCTGGACGACCCGGGCACGCCAGAACTGGACGCCACCCCCACGGAGGGCATCGCCCTGGCCCTTCTCTGGGTCCGCCAGGGCCAGGTGCTGGGGGTTTTGCCCTCGGCCCACGGGAACCGCCTAAACTTCACCCGACGGTACCGCTGGCCTGGCTGGGACCAGCCCACCTACGAGGAGCACCTCAAGGCCAGTTATCAGGTGCTCCAGGCCTTCCTGCCCCGGCTGGAACGGGATTCCAGCCGACGGGTCACCCGCCTGCAGGCCCTCCGGTCCCGGGCTCGCACCCTGGAGGTGCGGCTCACGCCCTTCCCCCGTGATGCCCGGGGGTTCGTCTCGGTCACCTTTGACTACGGTTCCCTGGGCCAGATCCGCTACGCTCTGCCGCGGCTGGCCAAGTACGGTGTGCGGGCCAGTTTCGGCCTGGTGCCCGAGAACCTGCAGAGCCCTCCCCGGCGGCGCGCCGTGGGCTCCGGTCCCCGCGCCCTCCGCTTCGCCCGGGAACACCTCCTGGACCTCCTGCATCAGGGGCACGAAGGGGCCCTCCAGGGCCCCCTGCCGCCCGAGGAGGTCCCCTGGTTCCTGATGGATAGCCTGAAGAACCTGGGCCTCCGGGTGGAGGGACTCCATTGGGCCGACACCACGGTGCCGACCCGGGTGCTCCAGGAGGCCCGACGCCGCGGTCTCCGATGGATCCGACGGCTGGGCCCCGAACCCCGGTCGGCCACGGGAGGCTCCGGGCTCCTTACGGCCCTGCCCCTTCAGAGCGATACCCACCCCTCCCCCCGCGCCGTGTACCGCTACCTGCGGCGCGCCCGGGGCCGCTGGGCAGCGCTGGCGTATCGCCGGGTGGTGCCCCTGCAGGACCCGGAGGCACGGCTCCCGGCCCGGGAGGACGCCCGCGTGGACCCCTTTACCCTGGAACGCCACCTGCGACTGGCCCGGAACCTGCACCTGGCCCTCTGGCCCCCGTCGGCGGCCGGCCGATACCTGGCGAACCGCCAGCGGGCCCGCCTCCAGGTCTCGGCCCAGCCCCGGCTCTGGGTCTTGACCCTTTCCAACACTGATCAGCCGCTCTGGGTGGAACTGGTGGCCCCTCCGGGCCTCTATCGGGTGCACCGCAGTCGCTACGACGGCGTCTACGAAGTCCGACGGCACCCGGTGTACCTGCTGGTGCCCCCGGACCAGCCGGTGCTGGTGGAACGCCTCACGCCGTAGTTATCGGGGATGCCTTCGGAGGATCCGGGTCCTCCAGGGCAGGGTCGCCGCCGTTTTCCCTCCCTTGGTGTAGAGCAACAGGTTCAGGAGCGCCAGGTCGGCATCGTCCACGCGGCCGTCGTGGTTGACATCCCCCTGCTCGTAGGGGGTAGGGGGTGGCCCGTGGTGGTACAGATAGGCCTCCAGCAGCTCCCGGTCACGGGGGTCCACGAGGCCGTTGCCATCCACATCGCCCTGCAGGGAGTCGGCCACCTGCAGGGTCACCGCCACGGTGTCCACGGTCCGACGGGGATCGTTGCTGTAGATGAGCACCCGGGCCTGGTGCACCTCGCCGGGGCTCATCCCACCGGTTTCCAGGGTGAGGGTCACGGGCAGGGCGCCTCCGGCGGGCACCGTTCCGGAAGTGGGGGTCTCAAAGAGCCATCCCGGGGTAGTCCCCGGCGGATAGAGGGCCACGGCCAGGGAATCGGCCAGGCCTTCGGCGTTGTAGACCACGGGGAGCCCCACGGTGCCGTCCGGGTTTTCCAGGCCCACGGTGGCCGAGGTGAGGGTGCCCACCAGGGTGTGGTACAGGAAGAGGAGGCGGCCGTCGGGATAGAGGACCGCTTCAAAGGTCAGGGCCGAGGTATCCTCGTTGTAGCGGGGCACCTGGAGCCATTCCACCACGAAGCGCGGGGCCTCGGCATCCGCATAGGCGTACACCTGGCCGCCGCTGGAGGGATCCAGATCGTCCCAGAACACGGCCACCAGGGCGTTGGGCTCTGAGGTATCCGGCAGCGGGTCGTTGGAGAAATCGGTGCCGTTGGGGCCGAAGGTCAGGTAGCCGTTGGAGGAGACCCGAAGGGAGGTATAGGTCTGGCCGTAAAAGGGGAACGCAAAGGGCAGGGGGAGCACCGTATCGGCGTCGTCGGCCAGGGGCAGGGGGGTTCCCACCCCCGTAAGGTCCAGCCAGAAGAAGGCCGGGCCCAGGGAGTCCCGGGAGTCCACCCAGGTGTAGCCGAAGGCGTCGGGCCCGCCGGTCCCGCGGAGGCCGGGCCGGGGGTCCGGCTGGCCCTTCGCCAGGAACAGGGGAGGGGAGGGGGGCCGGGATCGGGTGTACCGCCGACGACTCCGGCGGAGCCAGCCCCATCGGCTCCCTTCGTCGTCCGTGAGGTTCACCACCAGGCGGGAGTTGGCCTCGCCGGTATTCCACAGCATCAGGTGGGTTTGCCAGGAGCGGTCCGGCGGGAGCCACACGGTGATCTCCGGGGGATCCGTCTGCAGGGCGGGTTCGGGAACCTCCATCGCAAAGAAGGCGAGGATCCGCTGCACCAGGGTCTCCAGGGGATAGGGCTGGTCCATGAGGCCGCCCAGTTCCAGGGAGGTGCCCACGGTGCGCCAGGTGCCGGCGTCGCGGGCCACGGCACACACGAACTCGGGCGAGGTGTTCTGGAGCAGGGCGAAGGCGTCGTTGGTGGGCGCCAGGTGGTCCACCCAGGCGTTCTCGCCGGCATAGGGGTAGGTCAGGCCTTCGGCGAAGGTGCCGGCCACGCCGGTGATCTCCTGGAGGTCGGCGGCCCCGTCGGCGATGCCCTGGATGCCGAAAAGGGGTCCAAAGTCGTAGGCGTTCTGGCCGGGATCGTAGTACCACAGGTCACCGCCCTCCAGGTACACCCGGCCCCCGGCCTCCAGATAGGCCACCAGGGCACGGGTGTCGGCCGAATCCGGGAAGAACACATGGTTCTGGTCGTACATGCCCGCACACACGAAGACCGCGCCAAAATGGCCCAGAGAATCGGCAAAGCCGGGATCGGTGGCATAGTCCACCGCCACGCCCAGGGTTTCCAGGGCCTCCCGGATTCGGGGACCGGAGGACCGGTTCGGGTCCAGGTCCCAGACCAGGACCCGGGAGGAGAGGAGGGTATCTCGCACGGTCCACAGGGCCCGGGCGGTATCGTTGGCCGGGTTCTCGTCGGTCCGGAGATGGCTTCGGGCGATCACCGTGTAGGTGCCCACGGATTCGGCCACGAGGGGGCGGAACGCCACGGTATCCTCCTGGCCCGGCGGCACGGCGGTCAGGTGCACGGTGTCGGTGTACACCAGGGTTTCGTTCAGGTAGAGGGCCAGCCGGGCCTGGTAGTCCACGGTTTCGCGGCCGGCGTTGCGAAACCGGGCCCGGGGCACGAGGGTATCGCCCAGGCGGGCGGTACCGCGAGGGGCCAGCACCTCCAGGGCTTCGGCATCCTGGAGATAGACGGGTGAAGGCGGGCCCAGCCGCAGGAAGTCGGCGATCCGCTGCACCAGTTCCCGGCGGGTGGCAGCGCTGTCCACGAGCCCGCCCAGTTCAAAGCTCAGGCCCACGGTGCGATAGGGGCCGGCGTCGTAGGCGATGCCGCAGTCATAGGAGGCCGTGGGGTTCCGGAGGATCCCCTGGGCGCCCTCCAGGGGCACGAGGCGGTCCACATAGGCGTTTTCTCCGGCGTAGGCGTAGGCCAGGCCCTCGGTGAAGGTGCCAGCCACGCCCTCCACCCGGCTGAGGTCGGCGGTGCCGTCCTCTGCGCCGTCCAGGCCAAAGGTGGGGCCGAAGTCGTGGCCGCCCTGGGTGGGGTCGTAGTACCAGACATCCCCACCCTCCAGGTAGGCGTCGCCGCCGGCCTGAAGGTAGGCCTCCAGGGATTCGGCCACGGCGCTGCCCTCGGCGATCCGGTAGTTCGTGGGATACATGCCCACGAACACCCACACGCTGCGGAAGCGGCGGAGGGAGTCGGCCATGCCGGGGTCCGTGCTATAGCGGCCGAAGTAGCCGAGGTCCATGAGCAGGGAGTCCACTACCGGGCCCGAGGAGTGATTGGGGTCCAGGTCCCACACCAGGTACTCGGTGCCTATGGGTCGCACGGTGAAGGGCGTGGTCACGGTGTCGTTGGTGGGCATTTCGTCGTCGGGAAGCAGGGTGAAGGCCCGGGCCAGGAAGGCTCCCCGGTGGGTCGGGATCCAGGAGGGAAACGCCACGGTGTCCTTCTCGCCGGGCTTCAGGGGGTCTGTGGAGGTTTCCTGGTGGTACACCACCTGGCCGGCGGAATCCACCTCAAAGGCCACGGTGAAGGCCACGGTATCCCGGCCGCTGTTGGCCACGATGGCCCGGGGTTCCAGGGCCACGCCCAGGGCCACCTGGCCGCGAGGGGCGAGCACCCATTCCGTGCGGGCGTCGTGGTCTGCCACAGGGACCTGCAGCAGGGCCTCGTAGGCATCCACCCGGCCGGCGCCGTAATCGTTGTCCTTGCCCAGGGCCCCCAGGTCCAGGGCGGTGCGTTCCAAAAGCTCGTCCACCTCGGCGGGGGTGAGTTCCGGATTCCGGGAGAGCAGGAGGGCCATCACCCCGGCCACATGGGGCGTGGCCATGGAGGTACCGCTCTTCAGGGTGTAGCCGGTGGACGAATTGTAGTCCAGGGACTTGATGTCCACGCCCGGGGCCAGCACATCCGGGTCCAGGAGCCCGGGTCCCGGGTTGTAGGGATAGTCGTCGTAGGGGGCGATGCCCTGCCAGGTGACGGGGCCATACGAGGAGAAGGAGGCGAAGTCGTCGTTGCTGTCGGTGGCGCCCACGGTGACCACGGCGGCCAGGCCACCCTGCGGAGCCTGGTCCGGGTGGTGCCAGGGGGGTGGCACATCGCCCGGGGTCCGGATGTTGTCCGGTGCGGGATCGCCGGTCTCGCGTTCGTTGCCCGCGGCTACCGCTGCCACCACACCGGCCGCCAGCAGGTTCTCAAAGATCTGGCGCCAGGTGGCCCGGTCCGGGTTCCAGGCGTGTTGCCAGCCCAGGGACAGGGAGAGCACGGCGGCCCCGTTGTCCAGGGCGTACTGGATGCCCTGCCATACATTGCTTTCCGTGCCGTTGCCGTTGCTGTCCAGCACCTTGATGGCCATGATCCGGGCCTCGGGGGCCACGCCCGTCTGGCTGCCGGCGGTGCCGTCGCCGGCCACGATGCCTGCACAGTGGGTGCCGTGCCCCTGATCATCGGAGGGGTCTGGATCGTCGTTCACGAAGTCCCAGCCGTGGAGGTCGTCCACGAAGCCGTTGTTATCGTCGTCCGTGCCGTTGTCCGGGACCTCCCCGGGGTTCGTCCACAGGTGATCGGCCAGGTCCTGGTGGGCCAGGTTCACGCCCGTATCCAGCACGGCCACCACCACGCCCTGGCCCCGGTACCCCAGGTTCCAGACCTCTGGAGCGCGGATGCGGGCCACTCCCCAGGCCACCTCACGGGTATCCGTCTGATCCGGCGGGGCAGGGCGGGAGGGCCCGGGTTCCAGGAGGAGCGGCCGGGCCTCGTCCAGGTCCACCGAGGCCACCTGGGGCAACCGGGCGAGCGTCGGGATCGCCCCGGCGGGGACCTCGGCGCTCACCAGGTTCACGATCCACAGGGGACGGATCCTCCGGGCACCGGCACGCTGGAGGGCTGCCAGGACGGGTTCCTGGGTCTGGTGGGCCAGGGCTTTGAGGCGCTGGATCACGAGGGTGCGTCGGGCCCTCCTGGAGAGGCCCCGGGTTTCCCTTTGCAGCGTTCGGGCCGGAACCTGTGCCGTCAGACGGAGGTTCACCCTCAGGAAGGTCTCGGGGGGCGTGGTGTCCAGGGCCTTTTCCAGGTCCGGGGTCAGGGTTCCTGCGAACAGCAGGAACGAAAGGAGCAATGAGACCATCGGGACCTCCTTCGCCAGTGAAACGGTTTAAGGATACAGGAGCCCGGGACCCGGCCGGTCGCTGGCTCGTCCCCTTGGGCGCCAAGGCCTCCAGGGGTTCACTCCCCGAGTTTTCCACACTCCAGAGGGTAAAACGCCCCGGGGGTTCCCGTTGATTTTCAGGGCATTAGCCCGGTGGTTGACGCTGCGGTCTGGGGGTCGTTATATTTCCGCCGCGTTTCCCTGTTGACCCGAACCTCGGAAAGGGGGATACATGGCTCCTCGGCAGCGCGATGGGACCGGTCAGAAAGACGCTCGGCTCCTCTGGAAAAAAATTCTGCAACGGATAAAAAAGGAAGTCCCAACCCAGGCTTATAACACCTGGCTCAGGAAGACCCAGGGTTTTCATCTGGAGGATAATGTCCTCCTGGTGTTGGTTCCCCACCGTTTTTACCTGGATTGGCTCCGAAACCATTACCACGAGGTAATTCAAAAAGCTGCCCGGGAGGTCCGGGAAGACCTGACGGTCCAGTTTGACACCGAGGACCGGCTCCTGCCCGGCCCCGTGGAGCCGACCCACCAGATGGTGCTGGGGCCCGAGCCCCGGCGAAACGGCCTCCTGGTCCAGGCCCGGTTTGAGAACCTCGTGGTGGGTTCCAGCAACCAGCTGGCCTTCTCGGCGGCCCAGAGCATCGTCCGTCGGCCCTTCAGTGGCGAGTACAACCCCCTGGTGCTCTATGGCCAACCCGGGGTGGGCAAGAGTTCCCTGCTGCACGCCATTGGCAACGCCATCCTGGAAAAGTATGCCAGCGCCCGGGTGCTCTATGTGACCACCGAGGGGTTTTTGAACCAGATGTTCAAGGCCCTGGACCACCACCGGATGGAGGAATTCAAGCGCCGGTACCGGTCCCTGGATGTCCTCCTGCTGGACGATCTGCACTTCCTGCAACACAAGAACCTGCGGATGCTCCAGGAGGAACTGGTGTACACCCTCAACGCCCTGGCTCAGGCAGGCAAACGCATCGTGGTGGCCTCCCAGAAGCCCCCGCAGAAACTCCGGGGCCTGGATCGGGCGCTGCTCTCCCGGCTCCGTTCGGGCCTGCTCGTGGAGATCCAGGCGCCCGATCTGGAAACCCGCAAGAGGTACCTCCTGCACCTGGCGCATCGTCGGAATTTCCACCTCCCGGCCCGGCTGGCCACCTACATCGCCGAACACCTGCAGGGCACCTTTTCCGACCTGGAGGGCGTCTTCAACCAGCTCCGGGCCATGGTGACCCTGTCCCACGCCCCCCTGAACCTGGACACCGTTCAAAAGGTGCTCAGCGAGTGGACCCAGGGCACCGAACTCCCTTCCCCCGGCCGGGTTCTCCAGACCGTGGCCCAGGTGTTCCGGGTCCGGCAGCGGGACCTGACGGGCAAAACCCGGAAGGCCCCCGTGGTCCAGGCCCGCCACGCCGCCGCCTACCTGCTCCACGAGTTCCTGGAACTCCCCTTCAAGGAAATCGGTACCCTCCTGGGCGGACGGGACCACTCCACCATCATCCACGGGTACCGCACGGCCCGGACCCTCCTGGAAACCCATGAAACCTTCCGGAATCGGGTGGAAAAATGCCGGCGGGACCTGGGACTCCTGTAGTTTTCCACCCGGTTTCCTGTCCCTTAACCCGCTGGAGCCCTTGGGGATCTGGGGGTTTTCCCCGTACACTCTAAACCAACACCGGGAAACACTCGGGAAAAGGAGGTTTGGACAATGCGCTTTTCTGTAGATCGGGATCTTTTCCACGAGGCTTTGCAGGAAGTCCTGTACGCACTGCCCAGAACCAGCACCACGGAGATCCGAAACAATGTGTACCTGGGCCTGAACGGCTCCACACTGCTTCTTTACGGCGCCAACCTGGACTTCCATGTGGAACGTACCCTGGAGGTCCAGGGCGAGGAAGACGGCGCCCTGACCCTGCCCGGGAAAACCCTGGACAACATCGTGGGATCCCTGCCCCCCGGGATCCTGAAGATTGAGAGCCAGGATTTCAACGCCCGGGTGTCCGCCGGCACCGGTGTGTACCACCTGATGGGACTGAACCCCGACGATTACCTGCCCCGCCGGGAACTGCGGGAGACCCAGCTGGTCCTTCGGGTATCCCTGGAGATCCTCCGAAAGGCCAACGAAGTGGTCACCTTCTGTGCTGCCAAAGACGATCCCCGACCGTACCTGAATGGCATCCTGGTGCAGGTTCGGGATGGCGAACTGCGGTTCGTGGCCTCGGACTCCCATCGGCTGGCCTTTTACAGAGTGACCAGCGCCGATTTTTCAGGCCAGGCCGATGCCATCGTGCCCCGGGAGGCCTTTGAGTTCGTTAAGCGGCTTCGGGACGGTGAACAGGAAGTACGGCTTCTGTTCTCTGAAAACACCTGGGGCCTGGAGGTCGGCGGCACCCGGATGGTTACCCGGCTCATTGAAGGCCCCTATGCCAACTACGAGGATGTGATCCCCCGGCCCGATGGCAATCTGCTACAGGTTTCCCGGGAGGCCCTGGAACAGGCCCTGCGCCGCCTGATGGTCGTGGCCGATCCTCCCACCTACCTGGTGCGCATCAGCCTGAAGGAAGGCGGGGTGAACCTCACGGCCACCTCCAGCAATGTGGGCGAAGGAGCGGAGAACCTGGAAGCCCGGTACATTGGCGAACCCCTGGACATCGGCGTCAACGCCCAGTCCCTCCAGGAAATCCTGCGGCACATGGACGACGAGGAGGTGCTGGTACGGGTCTATTCGCCCACCTCGGCCCTGCGGATTGACCCGGCCAATCCCCTGGAGGACGAAGGCCTCCTCTACCTGATCATGCCCCTGCGGCTGGAATGACCCGAGATTTCGCCGATTTTGAACGAAAACTCCTGCAGGCCCGGGCCGATCTGCTGCGACGGCTGGAGGACCGCCAGCAGCGATTGGCCCACTTGCAGGAGGATACGGAAAAACACTACGCCGACCACCTGGCCGACCTGGCCCAGCTGGATCAGGACCGGGAAGTGGAATCTCTGCTGAGCCAACAGGATCTGACCCTGCTACGGGAGATTGAGGCCGCCCTGGACCGCCTTCGGCAGCACACCTTCGGCCGCTGCGAACGCTGTGGCCACCCCATTGAACCTGAACGGCTGGAACTGTTGCCCTATACCCGGTACTGTGCCTCCTGTGCCCGCGAAGGATAAACTCCTGACCCTCGCCACCGCCCTCGGCGTGCTCCTCCTGGACCAGCTCAGCAAGGCGTGGGTGATGCATACCCTGCCCTACGGCCGGCCGGTGCCCGTACTGGACGACTGGCTCCGCTTCGTGTACATCCGGAACCCCAACGCCGTCTTTGGCATTTCCCTGGGCCACGGACCGGTGTACCTGGTGGTGACCCTTCTGGCCATCCTCCTGCTGGTGACCCTCGTTCTCCTGGAGCGGAACCGGTTCCTGCTCTTCCTCTACGGCCTGTTCCTGGGAGGCGCCCTGGGGAACCTCCTGGACCGGTTGCGATGGGGCGAAGTGGTGGACTTCGTGGACATGGGCATCGGTCGGTACCGCTGGCCCGGCGTGTACAACCTGGCCGATGCCGCCATCAGCGTGGGCCTGGTGCTGTATCTTTTGCACACCCTCCACGCCTGGAGAAAACAACAAGGAGAAGAGGCATCATGACGGCCTGGATCGTTGCAACCCTTTTTCTTTCCGGGTTTACCCGCTCTGAGGCCTGGCTGGCCGGGGGCGACCTGCATCGGGCCCTTTCCGCCGACGACCGGGGAATGGCCGGAGCCCTGTTCTTTGAACCCACGCTCCACACCAAGAACCCCGCCGCCCTGACCACCCGCACCGGCTGGACCCTGCAGGCCAGCCTGGAGAACGCCGTGTACCGGGAAACCTGGCTTACCTATGTGTACGACCGCTTTGACCAGACCATCGGCGAAGCCACCCTGTATGCCCACCACCGAACGGCCCTGGGACCCGGTGCCCTGAGCCTGACCTACAGCACGGGCACCTGGGGCGTGGGCCTGGCCTACGACCCGGTGCGCGACTTCTCCTACGAGATGACCCGGGTGGTGCGACTGGACGCCTACACCGAGGTGGAAGGGTTTACCGAAGAGGGCACCGGCACCCTGGGCCGATACCAGGTCTCCGTGGCCTATGCCCCGGGCCCCCTGAGCTTCGGGCTTGGCCTCCGGTACCTCATGGGCTCCCGCACCTGGTCCCGGGACCACTGGACGGCCGATGGGGGCAGGGAAACCGAGGAACACACCTGGCAGTTCTCCGGGGTGGACGCCGTGGCGGGCCTCACCTATCGGATGGGCATGCACCTGAAACTCGGCCTGGTCCAGAGCCTGGGACGGGCCTGGTCCCGGGACGGCGAGGTGTACGCCTGGGTCCCGCGGGAGACCGACCTGGCCGTGGAACTCGTGCCCCTCCTGAAGCTGCCCTCGCGGATCGCCTTTGCCCTCCGGCGGGAGGCCCACTTCGCCCGAGAGGACTCCCTGTTCACCCGCTGGGTCTTCTCCCTGGGGATCTCCCACGGTCTGCCCCTGGGCACCCGGTTCTCCCTGGGCGCAAGCCTCCGGCGTCTGGAGAGCCGGAACCTGTGGGTGCCCCTGTACTCCTTCGGGGTTCAGCAGGCGCTGGGACCAGGCCTGTTCGGTCAGCTCGGCCTGAGCGTGCAGCCGGCCCAGTACAGCCAGTGGGTGTCCTTCCAGACCCAGGAGCCCCAGCCCTTCACCCT
>CAZXAO010000029.1:0-732 GCA_964638465.1 uncultured bacterium
CCCCGGTGCCCACCAGGAACCAGGGCAGATTACCCTCAAACACCCCCTTGACCACCAGGGCCATCAGGGTGGCCTGGGGGGCGGAGAGTTCCCGGGAGCCGATGGTATAGGCGTGGTGCAGCAGGTACAGAGTCCAGCCGATGAACACGGCCGAGGCCAAAACCCCCACCAGTTCGCCGATTTGCTGTTTCCAGGGGGTGGCCCCCACCAGGAACCCGGTTTTCAGGTCCTGGGCCGTGTCGCCGGCGATGGCAGCGGCGATGCACACCACCGCCCCCAGGGTGAGCACTTGGAGCATCCCGGCAGTGCCCCGGGCTCCCAGGTACACGAAGATCAGGGAGGTCACCAGCAGGGTGGCGATGGTCATCCCGGACACGGGGTTGGAGGAACTACCCACGATGCCCACGATCCGGGCAGACACCAGCACGAAGAGAAAGGCGAACACCACGCTTAGCAGGGCGCCCGGGAAACCCAGCCGGAACCAGGGCCCCCACCAGAGCAGAAGGAACCCTACGAAGATGCCGGTGAGCACCACCTTCAGGGGCAGATCGCGCTGACCGTGGCCCAGGCGGAGGTTCCGAAGGGTGGCGGTCAGGGCGGGCCCGCTGCGGAGCAGGCTGACGACGCCGCCGGCCAGCACTGCCCCCGCCCCCACATAGCGGAGGTGCGTGTGCCAGAGGTCAAAGACCGCCTCCGGTCCCGGCACGGCCAGGCCCTTGAGCCAGGCGATGA
>CAZXAO010000029.1:742-13506 GCA_964638465.1 uncultured bacterium
GGCCAGCACCAGGGCGGAGATCCGGAGCCCCAGGATGTAGCCCACGCCCACCAGGGCGGGCGAGAGGTCCACCCCCAGCAGGGTCCTCAGGGGACGCAGGAACACCGCGGGAGCGCCGGGATAGAGTTTGAACCCGGCGGGCAGCACCTTGAAAACCGCCCCCAGGCCCATGCCCAAGAACACCTCGCGGGCCTTCTGGCCGCCCGCTTCGCCGGCCTCCAGCACCTCGGCGCAGGCGGTGCCCTCGGGATAGGGCAGGCGATCGTGTTCATCTTCAATGAGGTGCTTGCGGGTGGGCACCATCAACAGCACGCCCAGGAGTCCCCCGGTGGCCGCCACCAGGAAGATGAGGAAGAGGGACGGGTTCAGGCCCAGGAGGATCAGCGCAGGCACCGTGAAGATGACGCCGGCCGCCAGGGACTCGCCGGCCGAGGCAATGGTCTGGACGATGTTGTTTTCCAGCACCGTGCCCCGTTTCAGGAGTCCCCGGAGAATGGCCATGCTCACCACGGCGGCGGGGATGGAAGCGGATACCGTCATCCCGGCCTTGAGGCCCAGGTAGGCGTTGGCCGCACCGAACACGATGGCCAGGAGAAGGCCCAGGATCAGGGCCCGCAGGGTGAACTCCCGAGCATCCACAGAGGCCTCCTTGCGTTGGCCGCCCGGCCCCGCGGCGCCCCTATTCCAGGCCGAAGAGGAACATTTTCCAGCGGGGATCGGGCAGTTTTTCCGTCTGGAACCGGAACAGGAAGTGGTGGGGCCGGCGGGGTTTTCTGAGGAGTTTCATGCCGGCCTGTTCCGGCGTACGGTCGCCCTTCTTGTTGTTGCACCGCACGCAGGCACACACCAGGTTTTCCCAGGTGTCCCGACCGCCCAGCACCCGGGGGATCACATGGTCCACGGTCATCGGCCCCTCGCGGGTGCCGCAGTACTGGCAGGTATACCGGTCCCGGCGCAGGATGTTGCGTTTGGTCGGGGGGATCTCCCGCCGGATCCACCGGACATAGCGGGCCAGGCGAATCACGCTGGGGCGTTTCAGAGTCAGGTGCTGGGCCCGGAGCACCTCGCCGTCAAAGGGCAGGATCATCTCGGCCTTGCCCGTGAAGATGAGGGTTACCGCCCGCCGCACCGTGGTCACCTGGAGCGGCTCGTAGTTGCCGTTTAAGACCAGCACCGGACCGTTGAGTTTTGCGCTCCTGAAGGTCTCACCCCCGGCGGCTATTCAATGCCCTGGCTCCGGCGCCAGGCCTTCTTGCGGAGGCTTTGGGCGCGCTTGACCTGTTTTCGTGCGTACTCGGTCCACCGGGTGCCGGGATACTGGAGCACCTTCTGGTAGGTCTGGATCGCCTGGTCGTACAGGGGAACGGCGTCGCTATACTTCTTGCGGGCCTCCAGTTCCAGCCCCTTCTTCCGCAGGGCATCGCCCTGTTTCCTCAGGTTCTCGGCCGGGTAGAAGTAGGCATCGGCCAGCAGGGCCAGGGTGGCCGCCCGGACATTGTCGGGCAGGTCCATCTCCAGGGCCTTTTTCAGGAGTTGGCGGGCCCCGGCGTAGTCCTTTTTGACCTCCATCAGGAGGTTGGCCTTGATGAGCAGGGCGTTGGGAATATCGGGCCGGAGTTCAATGGCGCGGTCCAGGTCGTGAATCGCCTCGTCCACCCGGCCCAGGTTGGCCAGAACATTGGCGCGCTTGATGAGCAGGGTGATGTTGGTGGAGTCCTGGGCCAGCTTCTGGTCCAGCAGGGCCAGAGCCTTCTGGTAGTAGGCCTTCCGTTGGGTCTTGTCCTGGGACCCCTTGGCCAGGTTCAGATAGGCATCCAGGAGGAGGTTGTTGACCTTGGTGTCGTCGGGGTGTTTTTCGTGGGCCTTTTCCAGGTAGGGCAGGGCCTTGGCGTACTCCTGTTTCTCGGCCAGGAACACGCCGTAGGCCTTCTGGATAGCCACATTCTCCGGGTCGGCGGCGATGGCCGCCTGATAGATGGAGTCCGCTTCCGCCGATCGGCCGGCTTTGTCCAGCAGGGTGGCCAGGCCAAAGCGGGCGTCGTTGTTATTGGGGTCCACCTCCAGGGCCTTCTTGTAGAAGGCGATGCCCTTTTCTACATCCTTTTTGACGATGCCGTACATGAAGCCCAGGCCCTGCCAGCCACGGGAGTCGTGGGGGTTGATCTGGGCCACCTTGCGGTAGGCCACCTCGGCGGAGTCAAACTGCCCCAGCTTCAGGTAGGCCTGACCCAGGTGCAGGTAGATTTCCACATAGGTGGAATCGTAGGACAGGGCGCGTTTGAAGTTGGCGATGGCGCGTTCCAGGTTGTTCTTGTTGAAGTAGTCCTTGCCGACGGAGAACCAGATCTTGGCGGAGTCCCGGCGCGTGAAGGTTTGCGCCTGATTCGTGTCCGGGGTGCTGGAAAGCACGATCGCCAGCGACACCATCAGGATGTTGATCATTGTGGCTCACTCCTTTTCTTCTTCGGCCTCTGGCCTGGCATCAGCCCCTTAGTTTACAACGCTCCTGGTGGAGGGGTCAACCGAAGTGTTGAAGGGACGGGCAAAACCGCAATTGGGGGCGGCCCGGAGGGCCGCCCCCAATTGCGAACCCCACGGATCGTTTCAGGTTTGCTTCACTTTTGTGTGAATCCTTCGCCCTTCTTCTGGCTCAAGGTGAAGCAGTTCTCATTTCCGGCTCCCCAGGGGTGGGGTCCCCTATGGTTCGGGCAGGATCTCCCGGCTCAGGTTTTCAGCGTGGCCAGGGCCTTCTCGGGCAGGGAGCCGTGGCTGAATTCATGCTGGCGCACCAGCCGCTCCCACTGGTGATCCACGAACTGCTGGATGTATGCGATCTGCTCGTCCGTCAGGTGCTTGAACCGGCCCTGCATCTTCAGATAGTCCTCCACCGGCCGGCCCTCGGGCCAGTAGTTGATGGTCACCCGTTCGCCGTCCTCAATCTCATAGAGCGGGAACATCTTGGTCTCTACGGCCATCCGGGCCACCTTGATGGACATGTCCGAGGGGATCTTCCAGCCCGGCGGGCACGGTGAGAACACATGGAAGAACCGCATCCCCACGATGTCCCGGGCCTTTTTGAACTTGCGCACGAAGTCGTCGGGGAAGGCCACATTCACGGTGGCGGCGTAGGGGATCCGGTGGGCGGCCATGATCTCCATGATGTTCTTCTTGGGTCGGCTCTCGGGGTGTTTCACCGGGGTCGTGGTGGTCCAGGCGCCGTACGGGGTGGCGCTGGACCGCTGGATGCCGGTGTTCATGTAGGCCTCGTTGTCGTAGGTCACATAGATGATGTTCTCGTTGCGTTCCGCGGCGCCCGAGAGGGCCTGGATCCCGATGTCAAAGGTGCCGCCGTCGCCGGCCCAGGCCATCACGGTGACCCCCTCTTCGCCCTTGACATCCAGGGCTGCCCGGATCCCGGAGGCGGCGATGGCCGCCGTTTCAAAAGCGGTGTGCATCAGGGGGATCTTCAGGGCGTGGTTCGGCCAGGCGCCATCAATGATGGTCCAGCAGCAGGCCGGGATGGTGGCCATCACCCGGTTGCCCAGGCCCTTAAGGGCCAGCCGCATGGCAATGGTGGCCCCGCACCCCTGACAGGCCAGGTGCCCGGGGTTCAAAAGATCCGTGGTACTGTCCACTTCCTTCCACCACCAGGTCATGCTCGCACCCCCTTCCAGAGGATGGGTTCGGCGGGTTCCTCCCGCTGTTTCAGGTCCTCGTAGATGTCTGCGATGTCGTGGGGCCGGATATCCCGGCCGCCCAGCCCCGCCACATAGCCGAAGACCGCGGGCGCACCGGGATCCCGGTACAGAGCGCTCTTGATCTCCGCATAGAAGATGCCGGAATGGCCAAAGGAGAGGTTACGGTCAATGACCGCCACCTTCTTGCGGCCCCGGAGGGCGTTCCGCACATCCTCAAAGGGGAACGGCCGGAAGAGCCGCAGCTTCAGGATGCCCACCTTCTCGCCCTTCTCCCGCAGCTGGGCCACCGTGTACTTGGCCGTGGAGGTCACGGTGCCGGTGGTGACCAGCACATAGTCGGCGTCGTCCAGGTAGAAGCCCTCCAGGGTGTCGTAGGCGCGGCCGAAGTACTCCTTGAACCGCTGGCCCTCCTCCTTAAAGACCCGGAGGGCCTCCTCGTGGGCCTTCTGGAGTTTGTACCGGAATTCCATGTAGATGTGGGGATCGGCCAGGCTCCCGATGGCGTGGGGATGTTCCAGGTTCAGGGCATAGGGGTTTTCGTAGGGGGGCAGGTACTCGTCCACCAGTTCCTGGGGATAGACCTCCACGGGTTCGGAGGTGTGGGAGAGCACGAAGGCGTCCAGCACGAGCATGGCCGGCACACGGACGCGTTCCGCCACCTTGTACGCCAGGATCACCGTGTCCAGCACCTCCTGGTTGGACTCGTTGTAGATCTGGATCCAGCCGGTGTCCCGTTGGGCCAGGGAGTCGGTCTGTTCGGTCCAGATGGACCAGGGCGGAGCCATGGCGCGGTTGACATTGGCCATGACGATGGGGGCGCGGGCGCCGGCGGCCCAGTGGAGCATCTCGTGCATGAGGGCGAGGCCCTGGGCCGAGGTGGCGGTGAAGGCCCGGGCGCCGGCCAGGGAGGCCCCGATGCAGCCGGCCATGGCCGAGTGCTCGGACTCCACGGTGATGAACCGGGCCCGCAGTTCGCCGCTGGCCACCATCTCAGAGAGCAGTTCCACGATGGTGGTTTGTGGGGTGATGGGATAGGCAGAGATCACCTCCACCCGGGCCAGTTTCGCCCCCGTGGACACGGCGTGGTTGCCCTTCAAAACGGTGTAGGTGCTGTTTTCCAGCAACTTCATGGTTCAGGCCTCCTCAGAAGAGCCGTTCAAACTCCATGGTGATGATGCCCCGCGGGCACTCCTGGGCGCAGATGCCGCAGCCCTTGCAGTAGTCGTAGTCCACCACGGGTTTGTCGGCCACCCACTTGATGGCGGAGTCCGGGCAGAAGACATAGCAGTTGCCGCAGCTGTTGCAGTGGCCGCAGGAGAAGCAGCGGAGGGCCTCTTTAACGGCCAGGTCCAGGTCGTAGCCCAGGACTTCCTCCTTGAAGTAGTCCTTGATGCGTTCTGCCACCGACAGTTCGGGCACCGGGACCCGGGGGGCTTTGGGGAAGTACTCGGTCATGATGTACTTGTAGGAGACGGTGCGGGGGAGCGGGGCGGGTTTGTAATCTTCCACGCCGTGGAGATAGGCATCGATGGCCTCGGCGGCCCGTCGGCCCATGCCCACGGCCTCCACCACGGTAGCGGGGCCGAGCACAGCGTCGCCGCCGGCGTACAGGCCCTTCACCGGTGTGCGGCCGGTTTTCTTGTCGGCCACGAGCCAGCCGTCCTTGTCCAGGGCTTCCCTGGGCAGGAACGAGGTATCCACATACTCGCCGATGGCCGCCACCACGGCGTCAAACACCAGGTCGTGTTCGGAGCCCTCTACGGGCACGGGGCGTGGCCGGCCCGAGCGATCGCGTTCGCCCAGTTGCATCTTGACGCAGGTGAGCACGATCCTGCCGTCCTCCTGGCGGGCAGCCACGGGCTGGGTGAGGAATCGGAATTCAATGCCGTCCTCCAGGGCGCGTTCCACCTCCTCCTCCAGGGCGGGCATTTCCTTACGGGTGCGGCGGTACAGCACGATGGGCTCGGCGCCCAGGCGCAGCAGGGCGCGGGCCACATCCATGGCCACATTGCCGCCGCCGATGACGGCCACCTTCTTGCCCGGGGGCTTCAGGTTTCCGTGGTTCACCTCCCACAGGAACTCCAGGCCCGACAGGAAGTGTTCCTCGCCCGGGATGCCCATGTGGCGTTCCTTCATGGCGCCGTGGCCCAGGAACACGGCGTCGTAGTCCTGGAGCAGTTGTTCCACGGTCACATCCTGGCCCACGGTGGTGCGGTACTTGAACTGCACGCCCATGCGTTCCAGGGCGGCGAATTCCCGGTCCACAATGTCCTTGGGCAGCCGGTACTCGGGGATGCCATAGCGGAGCACGCCGCCGCCCTTTTCCTCCTTTTCGTAGACCACCACGGTGTGGCCCCGGCGCCGGAGGTAGAAGGCGGCCGACATGCCTGCGGGGCCGCTGCCCACCACGGCCACGCGTTTGCCGGTTTCGGTCTTGGGCGGGATGCCCTTCTTGTCCAGGATGTGGTCGCCGACGAAGCGTTCAATCTCGCGGATGGAGATGGGCTGGTCGTAGCGGCCGCGGTTGCAGCCGAGTTCGCAGGGGTGAGGACACACGCGGCCGGTGATGGAGGGGATGGGGTTGTGTTCCAGGAGGACCCAGCCGGCGGCGTCCAGGTTGCCGCGGATCAACTGGTCAAAGTACTGAGGGATCAGGGTGTTGGTGGGGCAAGCCTTGATGCAGGGGGCGTACTTGTCCTCAATCACCGGCTTCATGCTGCGCCAGGAGCCGGTTTTGTTGTTCAGCGAGTCGGTGAGGCTCACGGAGGTGTCCGGGATCTCACCGGCCTTAAAGTTCCGCGGGTTCCAGCGCTTGCCGTTGTTGCTCATACGCCCACCTCCGCGGAGAGTTTCGTTTGTTCGTAGGCGGCCCGGGCGGCGGCAGCGTTCTCGTCCTGTTTGACGGGGACCTCCTCCCGGATGGCCTGGGTGAGGCTCTCCAGGGAGGGCATTCCTGCGGCCCGGGCGAAGGCGCCCAGGATGGCCGTGTTCACGATGGGGGTGGTCTTGGTGCCCAGTTTATGCTGGATGGCGATGCCCGTGGCGTCCACCGTGGCCACGCGGTAGAGGTCCGGCAGGTTCAGCTCTTGAGGGTTGGCCGTGGAGTTGACGATGATCCAGCCGCCAGGTTTCAGGCCCTCCAGGACATTGACCGCGGTGATGAGGGTGGGGTCCAGCACGATGATGTGGTCCGGCTCGTAGATGTTGGTGCGGACGAACAGGCTCCCCGGTTCGCCCACGCGGACGAAGGCGGCCACCGGAGCCCCCCGGCGTTCCACGCCAAAGTGGGGAAACGCCTGTACATACTTGCCTTCCTTAAAGAAGGCCTTGGCCAGGATCTCGGAGGCGATCACCGCCCCCTGGCCACCCCGGCCGTGGATCCGGATCTCAATCACGGGAATCACCTCCCTGTTGCATGGTTAGAATCCGGCCAGTGTTTGCAAGAAGGTATGGGCCGCCTCCAGGGCCGGCGACACCACCAGTTTGGGATAGAGGCCCAGCACGGCCACGGCCAGCGTGGACAGGGCCAGCACCAGGTGGATGGAGCCGGGCACCTGGACGGGGGCCTGGAGTTTTTCGGCCTCCTGGGGTTTCTCAATGTACATCTGGCGGGCCACATTCAGGTAGTAAAAGAGGGCCACCACGGTGAGCACGGCCCCCAGGAACACCAGGAGCACCAGGCCCGACTGCACGGCCGCCAGGAACACATAGAGTTTGGCCCAGAAGCCCATGACGAAGGGGATGCCGCCGAGCGACAGCAGGAACACCAGCATGTAGAGGCTCAGGAGGGGATTCCGCTGGGCGTAGCCGTGGAGCACCTGGAGGTCTTCGGAGCCCTCGTTCTGGCGGACCACTTCGGCGAAGAGGAAGGCGCCCATGTTGCTCAGCACATAGGCCACGAAGTAGAAGAGCACGAAGGCGATGGCGCGCTCGGTCCCTGCGGCCACGGCCAGGAGCATGTAGCCGATGTGGGCGATCCCGGAGTACCCGAGGAGCCGTTTGAGGTGGGTCTGGGGCAGGGCCAGCAGGTTGCCCAGGATCATGGTGATGCCGGAGAAGAAGGCGATGGTCACCTTCCATAAGGGAGCCATATCCTGGAACAGGCTCAGGAAGAACACGAAGAGGATGGCGAAGCCGGCGGCCTTGGGGGCGACGGCCAGGAAGGCCACGAAGGGTGTGGGCGCGCCCTCGTAGGTGTCCGGTACCCACATGTGGAAGGGCACCATGGCCACCTTAAAGCCCACGCCGGCCAGGAAGAGCACGAGCCCGAGCACGGCCAGAGGTTCCGTGCCGGACAGGCCGGTGGCCAGGTCCCGGAACAGGGTGGAGCCCACCACGCCGTACATCAGGGTAACGCCCATGGCCAGGAGTGCCGAGGAGAAGGTGCCGTAGATGAAGAGTTTGAGACCAGCCTCCACACTCTTCTCGTTGTTCTTCTCGTAGGCTGCCAGCACATACAGGGGGATGCTCATGAGTTCAAAGGCCACGAAGAAGAGCACCAGTTCCCGGGCGGACACCACCAGCATCATTCCGAGGAGCGAGGCCAGGAGCAGCAGGTAGTACTCGCCGGCCCGGCGTTCAAACCGGTGCAGGGTGCTCACGGTGCCCAGGGCTGCGATGAACCCGGCCAGCAGGAACACGCCCTTGAGGAAGGCGGTAAAGGAGTTGTGCACCAGGGTACCCTGGAGGGTGGAGCCGTAGTGGGGTGCCCAGAGGTTCACGAAGAAGAGCACCGCCAGGCCCACCACGGTGAGCCAGGCGGGCACCCGTTTGCCGGGCACGAAGAGGTCCACCAGGAACACCAGGAGCATCAGCCCCAGCAGAAGAAACTCGGTGTTCAAAAGGGCCCAGTTGAAGTCCATCATGGCAGTGCTCCTTTGATGGTGGTGAGCAGTTCTACGGCCGCAGCGTTAATGGGATGAAGCAGGACGAAGGGCAGGACGCCCATGACGATGAGCAGGCCGCTGAGGACCACCAGGGAGACCCATTCCGGTCCCTGGGCATCGGGCACCTCCTGGTACTTCTCGTTGAAGGGGCCCCAGAAGATGATCTTCAGGGCCCGGAGCACATAGACGGCGGTGAAGAAGGCGCCGGCGATGGCCGGCAGCAGCCAGTACCACTTGTGGCTCTGCCAGGCGCCCAGGAACACCAGGAATTCCGCCACGAAGCCGGCCAGGGCCGGCAACCCAAGGGAGCTCAGGCCCCCGATGGTAAAGAAGGTGGCGATGCCAGGCATGCGCTTGCCGAGCCCGCCCATCTCCAGGATGTTCCGGGTGTGGGTCTTTTCGTATACCAGGCCCACCAGGGCGAACATGAGGCCGGTCATGAACCCGTGGGCCACCATCTGGAAGATGGACCCGTTGAGGCCGGGTTCCGTGAGGGTGGCGGCGCCCAGCATCACCACGCCCATGTGGGACACCGAGGAGTAGGCGATGATGTACTTGAGGTCGGTTTGCCACATGGCCGAGAGGGCTCCGTACACGATGTTGATGGTGGCGATGGTGCCCACGAGCCAGGCCCACATGAGGGCGCCCTCGGGCATGAGCTGCATGCCCACGCGCACGACGCCGTAGGCCCCCAGTTTCATGAGCACGCCGGCGTGCATCATGGACCCGGCAGCCGGAGCCGCTGCGTGGCCGTCGGGCGACCAGGTGTGCAACGGCCAGATGCCGGCCAGCACCCCGAAGCCCACATAGATCACCGGGAAGAAGACCTTCTGGAACTCCTTGGGGAAGGGGATTTTGCTGAGTTGCAGGAAGTCAAAGGTGTTCTGAGGCAGGAACTGCCCCGAAACCCGGTAGATGGCCAGGAGGCCCACCAGGATAAAGGCGGAGCCAAACAGGAGGTACAGCGTGAGTTTCATGGCGGAGTACTCCTTGGTCCCCACCTTGAGTTCCTGGAACATCCGGCCGAAGAGGCCACGGGGCACGATGTACTTGGTGGACCCCCAGATGCCGATGAGCAGGTACATGGGCAGCACGGCCAGCTCGTAGAACAGGAAGAAGAGGAAGAGGTCCAGCGACATGAACACGCCGAACACGCCGGTCACCAGGAGGAGCAGCAGGGCATAGAACTCTTTGGCGCGCTCGGGCACGGTCCAGGAGGTGAAGACACCGGTGAAGATGATGAAGGCGGTCAGGATCAGCAGGGCCACGCTCATGCCGTCCACGGCCACATGGTACTGAATCCCCAGGGCCGGGATCAGGGGCACGAGTTCCTCAAACTGGAACCCCCCGGCGTGCCAGTTGTAGGCAAACAGCACATACAGGGAGGCCACGAGCGACACCGAGGCCGCAATGGCCGAGAGCACCCGGGGTGCGTAGTAGGAGGTTCGGGGCGTGAACATGACGATGAGGGCCCCGAGGAAGGGAGCGGCCAGGATCAAACTGAGCACCGGAAATCCATGCATGGCTCTTCTCCTTTAGATGGCTCCGAGCAACAGGATCAACAGGATGCCCAGGATCACCCCGTAGAGGTAATCCTGCACCTTGCCGTTCTGCAGGGACCGGAGGAGGATTCCGCTCTGCTGGGTGAGCCAGGTGACGAAGTTCACGATGCCGTCCACGATGTAGCGGTCAAACCAGCCGACGAGGACGGCCAGGCCGTCCACCAGGACGCGGCGATAGAGGAAGTAGGCCAGGTCGTCCAGCCAATACTTTTTCTGGAGCATGAGGTACAGGGGGCGGAGGCTTTGCCGGAGCCGCTCGTGGGAGATCGCCTCCTTCTGGTAGATGAGCCAGGCCAGCAGGATGCCGGCCAGGGCGAAGGCCAGGCTCAGGAGGGCCACGGGCGAGTGGCCTCCGGCGTGGGCCGCGGCTTCGGCTGTCCCTTCGGCGTGGGCTGCAGCGGCCGCGGCGTGCCCGAAGAAGTGTTCAAAGGTGCCCTTGAACAGGAAGCCGGCCACGATGGAAAGCACGGCCAGGATCCACATGGGCACCGTCATCACCGGCGGTGACTCGTGGGGATGGCCTTCGGCCTCTTTGTTGCCGAAGAACACCACGAAGATCACCCGGAACATGTAGAAGGCCGTGAGGAACACGGTCACCAGGGCAAAGAGGAAGGGGATCGTCAGGCCGCTCTCAAAGAGTTTGACCACGATCTCGTCCTTGGAGTAGTAGCCGGCGAAGGGCGGGATCCCGGCCAGGGCCAGGGTGCCGATGAGGAACACCAGGGCGGTGTGCTTCATCTTGCCGAACAGCCTGCCCATCTTCCAGATGTCGTTGGTGTGCATGGCGTGGATCACGGAGCCGGCGGCCAGGAACAGGAGGGCTTTGAAGAAGGCGTGGGTGAACATGTGGAAGTAGCCGGCCATCAGGCTTCCGGCGCCCAGGGCGGCCATCATGTAGCCCAGCTGGGAGATGGTGGAGTAGGCGAGGACCCGTTTGATGTCCTCCTGAACCAGGGCGATGGTGGCGGCGAAGAAGGCGGTAAAGGAGCCGATGTAGGCGATGAAGAGCATCACCTGGGGCGTATGGGTGTAGATGGGGAACACCCGGGACACCAGGTACACGCCCGCGGCCACCATGGTGGCGGCGTGGATCAGGGCGGACACCGGTGTCGGGCCCTCCATGGCGTCGGGCAACCAGATGTGCAGGGGGAACTGGGCCGACTTGCCCATGGCGCCGAAGAAGATGAACAACATGGAGAGGCTCAGGATCGAGGCCTGGATCTCGCCCGAGGCAGCCTTATGGAAGAGTTCGGGCAGGAAGTAGGTGCCACCGAAGGCCCACAGGAGCACGAGGCCGATGGCGAAGCCCACATCGCCGAACTTGGTGGTCCAGAAGGCCTTCACCGCAGCGTTGGCGGCCGAGGGTTTGTAGTACCAGAAGCCGATGAGCAGGTAGGAGCACAGGCCCACGAGTTCCCAGAAGGCGTAGATCTGGATCAGGGTGCCGGCGGCCACCAGGTTGAGCATGGAAAAGGCGAACAGGGAGTGGTAGGTGAAGTAGCGGCCCAGGGAGCCCGGGGGTTCCTCGCTCATATAGCCCAGGGAGTAGATCTGCACCATGGAGGCCACCAGGGCCACTACGGCCAGCATGATGGCGGCCAGCGGGTCCAAGTAGAGGCCTACGGTGATGGCAGGGGCGTGGCGGAGGGGCATCCACACGGCGTGCCAGGTGTACGGACCGGGATGGGCCAGCACCTTCTGGACGAGGACCAGGGAGGCCACGAGCGACACCAGGATGGCCAGGATGGAAAGGTAGGCTGCCGGTTTCCCGGCCCGGCGCCACGGCACCACCAGGCCGTTGAAGGCGAAGGACACGAAGGGGGGCAGCAGCACCAAAAGGGTCCACAGCAAAAGGTTTCCGTTCATCGCTCTACCCCTTTAAGAAGTCCATTTCGTCGGCGTTGACGGTTTTCCGGAGCCGATAGATGAGCACCACGATGGCCAGGCCCACGGCCACCTCGGCCACGGTGATGGTGATGGTGAAGAAGGCGAAGAGCTGGCCCAGGAGGTTGCCGTGCATCCGGGAGAAGGTGACCAGGGCGATGTTGGAGGCGTTGAGCATGAGTTCAATGGCCATCAGGATGGCGACGGCGTTCCGGCGGGTGAGCACGCCGAAGGCGCCGATGGAGAACAGGAGAAAGGCGAGGACCAGGTACGAGGTGATCATGCCTCAGTCCTCCTTTCGGGCCAGCACGATGGCCCCGATGATGGCGGCCAGGAGCAGCACCGAGAGCACCTCAAAGGGCACCACGAACTGGCGAAAGATGCCGAAGCCGATGCCCAGGTTGATGTTCTCGGGCATGGGGGCGGGGATGAAGGGCAGATGGCTCTGCAGCAGGAAGTAGAGGAACACCAGGAAGAGCACCAGGGCGCCCACGGTGCCCCAGAAGAGGTTTCGGGACACCAGGTGGATCTCCCGGGCCACGATGTCCTTGGTGAGCATGATGGCGAAGGCCAGCAGGGTGATGACGCCGCCGGCGTACAGCAGGATCTGCATGAAGGCCAGGATCTCGGCCTGCAGCACCAGGTAGATCACCGCCGTGGTCACCAGGGCACCGGCCAGGTACAGGGCGGCCCGGAAGATGCTCCGGGAGAGGACCACGCCCAGGGCGAAGAGC
>CAZXAO010000030.1:0-8304 GCA_964638465.1 uncultured bacterium
TCAGGGAGGCGGAGAAGGTGCCGCCGAGTTGCAGGAGGTGATAGACCACATCGCCGCCCAGGGGGATCTCACAGCCGGGGTCCGGGAAGGTCTGGGTGGGCAGGGTGAAGGCAAAGGTGCCGCCGGAGAGGGTGACATCGTCCATGCTCAGTTCCAGGTTCCTCATGCAATCGGGGAAGAGGTCGGGCAGATTGGGCATGGTGAAGGCGAGGTCCAGGTGGATCGGGACATCGTCAGGCCAGGAGAAGCCGCCGGTGCCCGGCCAGGGCAGGGTGAAGGCATCCAGAGAGAGCCCCTGAACGGCCAAACCGAAGCCGCCGAAGTCAAAGGGCGGGAGTCCCAGGTTGTTCAGGTCAATGTCCGGGAAGTGGATGCCGTCGGTGCCGATCTGGATGCCGCTAAGCCAGGGGAGGTCTAGGTCGGGGATGGAGGGGAACCGGAGTTGGATGTCCAGGTTCACGGCGAAGGACCAGCCGGTGGCGGCGTCCCAGCCGAGGGACACGAGGTCCAGGTTTCGGAGCCCCAGGTTGAGCCAGTCCATGGCGACCTGGCTCAGGGCTTCGTCGCAGTTCGTTTCAAAGTGGTCCACGGTGATTCCAGAGGGGGTAAAGGACAGGGCAAAGTTGCCGCCGCAGGGCGTCTCTAGGAAGTTCAGGGAAAAGCCGCCCCAGAGGTCCAGGTCAAAGTCCGCGGTGGAAAAGGGGCCTTTCAGGGAATCCAGCCGGAGGGACACATAATCGGGGATCAGGTTGAAGGTGTGTTCGGGGGTGGCGCGGATCCGACCCCGCAGTTCGTCACCTTCGTATCTCAGGGAGTCCAGTTGGATGGGGATCGTTTCGCCGAAGATCGTGAGGTTCCCTTCGGCGGTGAGGACCGGGGAGGAGAAGTGGACCTCCAGGGAGGTGCACTGGAAGCCCAGGTCGCCGGAGCCTACGGAGAAGAGGGGGCTACCGGTGCCGGAAAGGGAGCCGGAAAGCCCTGTGGGGGTCACCGTAACGGAGCCTGTCAGGGGCTGGTTTCCGCCGCCGAAGGCTTCGGGGATCTGGAGTTCCACATCAAAGGTGATGCCCGAGGCGACCGAGAAGTCCAGACCGGTGAAGTTGAGGAGTCCGCGGGTGATCTCCTGTGGGAAGGTGCCGGGGTCCAGGTCTGCCGAGAAGGTGCCGCCGGTGATGGAGAGGTCGGCCTTGTTCACGGTGAGGTTCTGGACGGAGACCGAAACGGCGGGGTTCCCCGGGATCACGGGAAGTTCCAGGGTGGCGGTGCCGTTCAGGAGGTAGGCGGTGCCGGCGTCGGTGATGGTGAGGCCTTCCAGGAGGAGATAGGCGGCGTTCTCCACGATGGTAAGGGTATCTCCGAGGCCGGCGCCGGTTCCCGGGGGTGCGTAGGTGAAGGAGAAGATCTCGCTGCGGCCCTGGTTCTGGCCCAGGGGGGTGCCGGTGGAGTCAAAGGCCTGGACGCGCCAGTAGTAGGTCTGGCCTTCGGCCAGGGGCGGGGCGTCTATCGGATAGGTGAGGATCGTCAGGTTCTCCAGGGTGTCCTCAAAGAGGGGCACGCCTTCCATGAGGACCTCGGGGAGCTGGCCGGGGAGGGCCTCCACAAGGCGGAGGTGATAGAAGACGGGGTAGCCGGGAGGGGCCGTGACCGGGGTCCACTGGAAGGTGGGGAAGGGATCGGTAACGGTGGCTTCGTCCAGGGGGGTTATAAGGGAAGGAGGTGCAGGATCCAGCAGGTGATAGGTTTCACAGTCTGCGGCCAGGTCCTGGCCATTCAGGGTCTGAAGGGTTACGCAGAAACGATAGAGGCCTGCCGGAAACCGGCCGGTGCGGAGCACCTGCTCCTCGCAGGTGCCGCTGTACTGGAGATCCTCCCAGTCCACCAGGTGGGTGTTGTCAAAGACCAGGGTGACGGGGCCCGGGGGGACCTCCACCGGTTCACTCTCCCCCTGCAGGATCCGGGTCCCCCGGTGTTCCACCTCCACCCGAAACCGAACGCTTTGCGGCTCGCTACCGGTATAGGTGAGCACCACCTGGGCGTTGCCCGGCTGTTGTTGCCACTCGTAGAGGTAAGGGGATGGATTGGGGGAGACGGTGAGGTCCACCGACCATTGACCGAAGGCCCCTCCCAGAAACAGCATCAGAAGGAGAGAGATCTTCCTTGTCCCCATACGCACCTCCAGCCGTTCCCAAGCATGGGGAGGAAATCCAGGCAAGTCAAGGTTGATTTGCCGAACTTATTTACTAAAAACCGGTAAGCATCGGCACGGAGGGTCAGGGATGGCGGGCCTGGGTCAGGAGGTGCTGGAGTTCGGGGTCGTCGGGGGAAAGGGTAAGCCCGCGGCTGGCCACGAGCAAGGCCTGATCCGGCCGATAGGCGTTCAGGTAGAAGCGGGCCACCCGGGCAAACCCCTGGAGGATCTGCCGCCGAAGGTCCTGCACCTGGGGTTCAATGGCCGGGTAGACCACCTCCTGGAAGGGTTCTCCCTGCACCAGGTCCAGGGCCTCCTCGTACCGATGCGTGGCCAGGGCTCGCAGACCCTGCCGTTCGGCCTCGCGGGCCCGCTGGAGCCGCTCCAGGAAGACCCACAGGTCCACCTCCAGCACCTCGGGATTCAGGAGATACTGGTCGTTTCGGCGGATCAGGGCCTCCCGGCCCAGGAACTTCCGCAGGTGGGAAAAGGTCCAGTGCAGGTTATGGATCTGGCGATCGGGGGAGAGGTCGGGCCAGAGGGCCCGGGCCAGGAACCGGGGGGTAGGGGCGATCTGCCGGGTGGGGGCCAGGGCCAGCGTGGCCAGGAGTTGCCGGGCCTTTGCGGAACCCGTGTGGACCCGGACCTCCAGGGAGGGAAACAGCACCTGAAACGGCCCCAGGAGCTGGAGTCGGATCCGGGCCCGTAGGGGCTCTGTCCCCTGTTGGGTCAGGCGTTTTTCCACCTGGCTCCCGGCAGGCAGACTCTTGAGGAACCAGGGGATCCGGGCCTCCGCCCGAAACCGTCGCACGCTCTCCAGGTACCGCTGGACCAGATTTGTGGTCATCTCCCGGGGCGGCCGACGCATCCAGGCCAGGCCCCGGAGCCCCCGCTCCAGGAGGTAGGGGATCATGAGCAGGTGCCGCCGTTCTGCGGCCTTCCGCAGGGCGAGTTCCAGGTCTTCGGTGCCGTTGCCCTGTCCCTGGCGGAGCCGGACTTCGGCCCGCAGGGCGAAGGTCTTGATGAGGCCCGTAAACCCCTTCATGCGGGTATAGTGCACCAGGGCCCGATCCAGCCAGGGGACGGCCTGTTCGGGTTCGCCCTCCAGCACCAGAAGCTGGGCCCACAGGCGTTCACCGACGGGCTGCCACAGGGGGTATTGTTGGAGATCGGGCCAGGCCTCCTCCAGGAACAGACGGGCCTGTTCCAGCCGGTGCATCTCCAGCAGGGTTTCGGCCAGGCCTGCGCGGTTCAGGGCCCACTCCTCCCGGTGGCGGGGCCGCCGCTGTCGCAGGCTGTGGTAGTGCAAAAGGTAATGGCCCCGGAAGAAGAGCAGGCTCAGGGGATCCAAGGGCAGGGTCCGCTCGCCGGCCGCCTGCCCCAGGAGTTGCCACCACCCTTCTTCTGCCTCCTGCAGGTGTCCCTCGGTGCCCATCACCGCACTCTGGAGGCTCCGGGTCCGGAGCAAGACCTCGGAAGTGCCGGCGGCCCGGGCGTTGTACTCGGCTTCCTCCAGGAAGTGGCGGCACTGGTTCAGGTGGCCCATGCCATAGCACACCCGTCCCAGGGACAGGGAGGCCCAGGCCCTCAGATCCGAGCCGTCGGTGGCATCCCGATACACCTCCAGGAGCAGGTGGAACGCGTCCTCCAGCCGCCCTTCGGCCACCCGGATCTGGGCCTCCAGGAGCCGTCGCTCCGTGGGATCCCGGGCCAGGGTGGCCACCAGGGACCGGGCCCTTTCCAGATCCCCGGTGTGCAGATGGGTGGCCAGCCGTTCCAGTGTTTCGGAGATCCGGTCCAAGGGCGTTCTGGCCTCGGGGGCTCCAGGGTTTTCCTGCTGGAGGGCCTCCTGCAGCAGTCCCGAGGCCAGGTGCAGTCGTCCCCGAAGTTCCACAACGACCCCCTGTTCCAGGAGTGTCTGAAGATCGGAGGCCGAGAGTTCCTTCAGGTCCTCCGGTCGGCGGGGGGTCCAGAGGCAGGCCAGAATTTGCTGGAGACGGGGGGGCAGGGCCCGGAGGCGTTCCCGTTCCCGGGCTATCAGGGGAGCCAGGTCCACGGCGCGGGCCTCCAGGACCGTGCCGTGCAACGGCAGGCCCTGGGCCTGGATGAGGTCCAGAATCGCCCGTACCTGCCCCGGGATGCCGCCGCTCATGCGGCCCAGCCACACCAGGAACTCGGGCGTTTGGGGCACGCCGGTTTCCTCCAGAAGCCATTGATGGAGGTGTTGGAGGCGGAGCGGGGGCAGGGAAAGGTGGGGCCAGAGGCCCAGGGGAGGCGGCACGGCCGGGGTGGCCAGGATCCAGAACAGGGGGAGTCCGCGGAGTCGTTCTGTAAGACGTTGAAGGGTCCGGGCCTCGCCGGGCGTGGGCATCCCCTCGGCCACCAGGACCACGGGCGTGTGTCGGGCGAGGTGTTGAAGTGCGGTCTCCAGCCGGGGCCAGGGATCCTCTGGAGCGGCCGTCAGGGTCCTCTGGAGACCGCGTGCACCGGGTCCCAGGGCCTGGAGCAGTTCGTGGAGCCACAGGGCAGCGAGGGGTTCCGGTGCCCGAACCGAGGCCCGGGCCCAGAGATAAGGGGAGGGCAGGAGGCTCAGGAACCGATCCAGCAGGGTGCGTTTGCCCATCCCCGGCGGGCCGGTGATCAGGAGTCGTTCACCCCGACGGCTCTCCAGGGTTTCCGCGCGTTCCAGGAGTCCCTGGAGTTCCTGTTCCCGGCCCACCCAGGGATGTCTGCCCATCAGGGCAATATTGGCCGGTACGGTCCAGAATGTCAATGGTCCAGCGCGACCCACCGCAGGGTTTGCCCGTGGCCCTTCGGGCTCTCCAGACGCAGGAAGTAGACCCCTGCGTGGGGCGGAGCAGGCAGTGCCAGGCGGTGGAACCCTGCAGGCAGGAACCAGGAGACCTCGGCCACCTGTCGGCCGGCGGCATCCAGGATCCGGCCGTGCCACCGGCCTGGCTGGAGGTTCTGGAGTTCCAGCGTGGCCCCCCGGGAGGCCAGGAGCAGGCGGGCGTGGGCAGTGGGGGTTTCGCGTCCCCGTTCCTCTCGTTCCGTGGCGCCCTGGGGCCCCAGAGTCCACTGGGAAAGGCGGATCACTCCCGAGCAGTAGAGCCAGTTCCGCAGGGTATCCACGGTGTCTGCCGGGAAGGGGGTCCACTGGACGCCGTCCCAACGCCAGGCCCAGAGGTCGGCCTCGGTGAAGTTGGGGTCCGGCAGGTCGTTCTGCTGGTAGAAAAAGGTCAGGTGCACGCTATCGTAGGTCCCTTCGCCCTGAAGGTTCCACCAGCGGGTCAGGCCGTCCAGCATGCCAGGGTGGGGTTCCGGATGGACCGCCGCGGTGAACACCAGGTTCCCGGCCCCCTGGGGTCGGAAAAAGGTGGCCACCAGGCTCCGCTGGCCGTTGTCGTCGTACTGGACCACCGAAGCCACATCGGGGGTCAGCACCACGGTACTGCTATCGGCCTCCAGGGCCTCCATGGTATCTGCGAGGATCTCCAGGGTATCCAGGGAAGGGGACAGGGTGGAATCCGTGCTGCTCAACAGGACGCGCACCTGGAACCAGCGGTGGCCGTCGTGGAATCTGGGCACCAGGGCCGGGGACGCTTCGTAATAGGTGCCCGGTCCCTCGGGGCCCTCCCAGGGAGCGGTGGTGAGGGCGGTCTCGGTGGCTGCCGTACGGATCTGGAGTCGGCAGGCCGTGCCTGTGGGCAGGTCCGAAACCCACCGGAGCCGCAGGAAGTCGGCATAGACCCCGAGGTCCTGGGGAGCCGTTTGATACGCGCCGGAGGCCAGGTACCGCGTGGTCCAGTCTCCCTGAGCAAAGTCCAGGTACTGGAACCCGTCCACATGCACCTCCAGGGAGTCCGAGGGGTCCAGGTCGCTGCTGGTGGCGCCCAGGTACGGATAGAAGTCGTTGATGGAAAAGTTGTCCACGCAGCCCACCAGGTAACCGTCCACCCAGGCCGAGAAGCACTGGTTCTGGTCGTCGTACAGGATCCGCCAGGACCGCTCCCGATTGGGCCATTCCAGGTCTACAGGAGTGGTTGTGTACCACTGGGAGCCGTCGCTATAGGCGATGTAGAACACGCCCCCGTTGCTCAGCCGATGGGCCCGAAGGATGGCGTACCGGCCCGTAGAGGGGCTGTAGAAGCCCAGTTCAAACTCCTGGTCCTCTTTGGGTTCCATGTACAGGAGGTGCACCCGGGCGGCGGCTTCGGCGGAGGCCGTGCCCACCATATGGCCCGTGCGGTCCAGGGAGGCATAGGGAAAGGTCGTCGTACTCCGTTCGTAGCCGTAGAACCGCAGGTAGCCGTTGGTTTCCTCAATGGACAGGAGGGAGTCGTACACGGTCCAGCGGGTCTGATCTATGGAGCCGTCGTCAAAGTTATCGTCGGGGAAGAGGGCGGCCCAGACATCGTCTATCCACACGCCGTAGCGATTCAGGGAGTAGAGGCTCTGGAGAAGGAAGTACACCCGAACCCGGCCCACGCCCTGCCAGGTGTAGGGGTAGATCTTCCGCTGAATATGGTTCTTCAGGTCCAGCCGGAACAGATTCCACTGGTCCACGGTGAGTTGATCCCGGTAATCGTAATCTATCCCCCACTCGCTCCAGTCCCCGGAGAGCAGGTGGTGCACCGTGGCGATCCACTGGCCCAGGGTATCGTAGATCTCAGCCAGAAAGAGGAGGCGATGGGAGGAGGGGGAGATTTCGCTGCCCACGGGGTACACCCAGAAGTTGAAGCGTTCCAGTTGGTCCAGGCCCTCGGTGATGTCCTGGTACACCCGGGCGGTATCTCCGAGTCCTTCGGCGTACAGGTGGAGCACCTGGTTCCGGCCGCCGGCCTGGGCCAGGACCTCTACCCGATGGGGGCCGGCGCCCGCCGAGGTATTGGTCCAGCCGGCCAGGCTGTCGTCGGTTTCGTCAAAGGAGCCGTTGTACACGGGGGTGGCCAGCCGGAGCAGACCGTCGTCCTCCCCCGGGGGCCAGGTGGCCTGCAGGCCGAGGAGGGTGCCCGTCTGAAACTGGGCCTTGCTCTGCTGTTGCCAGGTGATGGAAGCTCGCAGATCCTGGGCCTCCAGGAGGAGACCCGCCCCCAGAATCCATACCCATGCGTGTTTCATCGGTGAACCTCCTGTTTGCCTCCAGGGTATGGGCCGGGTATTGGAAAAACTGTTGGAACCCGAAAGGCCTGTCCGATCAGGGGTTTGGGGATCGGCAGGAGGTGGGACCGGGGTTGGTGGCCCGGGGGCCGGGGGGTATAATAGGGTCTCATGCGTTCCTGGTGGTCCAGCCTTCCCCCGGAGCCCGGGTGTGGGGTTCCGTGCTTCCGTCCCTCCCGTCCCCTGCGGGGAAGGCCCGATCCCCAATCCCAAGACGGAGGTTGCTGATGTCCAAACGGTACGGAGTGGTCTGGGCGCTCCTGGGAGCCCTGCTCTGGGCAGGCACCCTGGGGGCCGTACAGGTGCAGGTGGAGAACCAGGGCACCCGGGTGATCCTGCGGGGCGAGGTGGTCCAGCAGGCCACCCTGGTGCCGGTGCAGACAGAACGGGGCTCGTTCACCCGGATCCAGATCCCCGGGGCCGGGGTGCGGGCCGTCGCCGGTCAACCCGAAGTGCCGGTCTACCGCCGGCTCGTGGAGGCACCGGAGGGCGCCGTGGTGTCCGCCTCGTACCGCGTGCTGCGGTCCGAGGAGCGGAGCCTGCGGCTCTATCCCTACCAGCCCTCGCTGCCCAAGATCCCCAACGCCAAACAAACCTTTGTTTACGACCAGACGGCCTACACCCGGCCCGGCTTCACCCCCGGGGAACGGGTCCGCATCACCGAGGCCGGTCACCTGCGGGGTCACCGTCTGGTGCTGGTGGAAGTCTTCCCGGTCCAGTACGATCCCGTGCGTCAGGTGGCCCGGCTGGAGGACTTTGAGGTGACCGTGGAGATCCAGGGGGGCAACCCGGCCGCCTACCGGGCGAACCTGGCCCGCTACACCGATCCCTTCACGGCAGAACTTCTCAAATCCCTGGTGCCCAACGCCTTCGTGGACAATTCCCGCACCACCCCCGCCGCCCAGGTGGGGCTCCTCATGATCGTGCCCGATGCCTACCTTTCCGTGGTGGAACCC
>CAZXAO010000030.1:8314-13447 GCA_964638465.1 uncultured bacterium
CTACACTGTGGCCGTGCCCACCTCCGAGACCGGTTCCTCCAACACCGCCATCCGGAATTACATCCTGAACGCCTACAACACCTGGGAGGTGCCGCCCACCTTCGTGCTGCTGGTGGGCGATGTGGACCAGATCCCCAACTTCACGGGCCAGGGCGAGGGCTCTCCGCCCACGGACCTCAACTACGGGCTCGTGGACAACAACGACTACTTCCCGGACCTCTATGTGGGTCGGTGGAGCGTGGCCGATGCCAATCAGCTCCAGGCCGTGGTGGACAAGATCCTCACCTACGAGACCACGGCGTGGTCCTACGGCTATGATTGGGCCCAGCGGGCCTACTTCATGGCCTCGGACGACGGCTCCTTCCACCAGGTGGCCGAAGGCACCCACCTCTACTGCATGGCCATCGTGCGCGCCCACGGCATGACCGCCGACTCCCTGTTTGAGTACTACGGCACGGGCACGCCCATCGCCACGGCCCTGAACGAGGGGCGCAGCATGGCCATCTACTCGGGCCACGGCTACGAGTACGGCTGGGCCGGCCCCTCCTTTGAAATCTCGGACATCAACAACCTGACCAACACGGACCGTTATCCCATGGTGCAGAGTTACGCCTGTCTAACGGGCGACTACACCGTGGGCGAATGCTTCATGGAGGCCTGGCTCCGGGCCCAGGACAGGGGCGCTGCCGCCGCCCTGGGCTCCTCGGTGACCTCCTACTGGGACGAGGACGACATCCTGCAACGCCGCATGTTTGACGAGTGGTTTGACTCTTCCGTGACCTGGATCATGGGCTTCGTGAACCGTGCCAAGTACGATCTCTACCTGCACTACGGCAACACCGGCCGCGTGCGGCGGTACTTTGAGATGTACAACCTGCAGGGCGATCCGGCCATGGATGTCTTTACCCTGGCGCCGGACACCCTGTATGTGGCCCATGCGGGCGGCGTCCCCCTGGGTCCGTCCCAGTTGACCGTGAGCGTGTCGGACAACAGCGGGCCCGTGGCCGAGGCCCTGGTGGCCGTAACCCTGGAGGACTCCCTCCTGGGCACCGCCTGGACCGACGAGACTGGCACCGCTCAGGTTCCCCTGAACCTCACCAGCGTGGCCCAGCTCACGGTGACCGTGACCGCCCATAACCACCGGCCCTCGTACACACCCCTTCAGGTCATCAGCAACGCCCCCTATGTGGCCCTGATGGGCTTCATGCTCCACGACGACAACGAAGACGGCTACCTGAGCCCCAACGAGGCAGCCACCCTGGGCATCGTGGCCAAGAACTGGGGCAACCAGCCGGCCCCCGGTGTCACCGCCTACCTGACGAGCACTCACCCCGCCGTGAACATCACCGACGGCACCGAAAACCTGGGCACCCTGAACCCGGGCGACTCGCTGGCCGTGGATCCTGCCTTCGCCTTTTCCGTGAACACGGACCTGACCAACGGCGAGACCCTTCCCTTTGAGGTGATGTTCGTCTCCAGCCAGGGCGACACCTGGACCTCTCCCCTCTCCCTCACCGCCGGCACCCCGGTGCTGGCCCTGGACCATTACGACCTGAGCGAGGAGAGCGGCAACGGTGTGGTGGACCCCGGCGAAGCCGCCAGCTTCGTACTCTACCTGGGGAACCTGGGGCTTGTGGCCTCCGGGGGCGGCACTCTGGTGGCCCGCACCACGGATCCCTATGTGAGCCTTACGGACTCCACCGCCACCTTCGGTCCCGTGGACCCGGAACAGGTGGTGGCCACGGACGCCATCGCCCTGGTGGCCGATTCCACGACGCCGGTGCACCACCCGGTCACCGTGCAACTGGTGATCACCTCCGGCATCTATACCTTCGTGGATACCCTCACCTTCATGGTGGGCGTGGGCGGCCACTACCTGGTGTGGGATCCGGATCCCAACCACTCCTCCGGTCCGGTGATCGCCGCCCTGCTGGACTCCCTGGGCCTCACCGGCGACTACACCACCGACCTCATGGCCTACGCCGACGATGTGCCCTATTACGAGTCCATCTTCGTGACCGTGGGCATCTACTCGGATAATTACCGAATTGACGCCGGCTCGCCCGAGGCTTCCCTCCTGGAAACCTACCTCCTAGAACACGGAGGCCACCTCTACCTGGAGGGTGGCGATGTGTGGTACTATGACGCCGAGTACGCCGGTGGCTACGACTTCCGGCCGCTGTTTGGCCTGACCTCGGACGACGACGGCTCCGACGACCTGGGCACCGTCCTGGGCCTGGCCGGCACCTTCACCGAGGGCATGACCTTCACTTACACCGGCGAGAACAACTGGATTGACCACCTGAACGCTTCGGCCTCCGGGGCCTTCAACATCTTCCAGAACCAATCCCCCGCGTACTACTGCGGTGTGGCCTACGACAACCAGGACATGGGCTACAAGACTGTGGGCCTCTCCTTTGAGCTGGCCGGCCTCGCCGACGGGGAGGCCACCAAACTGGACCTCCTGCGGAAGATTGAAGAATTCTTCGGCGTACTGACCTCCGTAGAGGAAGGGGTCTCCCCTGCCCCGGTCCGACTCGCCCTGGCACCGCCGACGCCCAATCCCTTCCGCCAGCAGACCACGATCCGCCTGAGCGTGCCGGAGCGGCAGGCCGTGCGCCTGGAGGTGTACGATGTCACCGGGCGCCGTGTGGCCACGCTGTTCCACGGCACCCTGAACGCCGGCTCCCACACCTTCACCTGGGCTGGCGACGACGACCACCATCGTTCCGTGGCCCAGGGGCTCTACTTCCTCCGCCTGACCACCCCGGGGCGTTCCCTGACCCGGAAGATCCTGCGACTGCACTGAGGATGACCCCATGAACCCCTCCAGGTATCGGGCATTGCTGGTGGACATGGATGGAGTACTCTGGCGGGGCCAGGAACCCATCGCGGAGAACCTGGAGGTCCTCCGCAACCTGGACCTGCCCATGGTCTTCCTCACCAACAACTCCACCACCAGCCGTGCCCGATACCTGGAGCGGCTCCATGCACTGGGCCTCCCGGTGCCCGAAACCCATGTGCTGACCAGCGGGTACGCCGCAGCCCTGTGGCTCAAACGCCGGGGGATCCTCAAGACCTTTGTCATCGGCGAAGAGGGGATCACCCGCGAACTGGAACACCTGGGGATCCGCCACGAAACCCGGCCCGAGGTCGTGCTGGAGGAGGGGTACCAGCCCGAGGCCGTGGTGGTGGGCCTGGATCGGCACCTCTCCTACCGCAAACTCTGGGCGGGTCAGCGCAGCATCCTGCAGGGGGCCCTCTTCGTGGCCACGAACACCGATGCCACCTATCCCACGGAAACCGGGCCCGCCCCGGGGGCCGGCGCCGTGGTCAGCGCCCTGCAAACAGCCTGCGGCCGTGAACCCCACATCGTGATCGGGAAACCCCAGCCCCAGATGTACCGCCTGGCCCTGGAAATCCTGAAGGCCGAACCGGCCCAGGTGCTCATGATCGGCGACCGCTGGGACACCGACATCGTGGGGGCCCGGAAACTCGGCATTCCTGCCCTCTTGGTGCTCACCGGGGTGACCACCGCCGAAGAGGTCCCCCAGGGCACCGACGGCGTCACCGTCGTCCAATCCCTCAAGGAGTGGCTCCAGAGCCCCTCCTGAGGCTTCCGAAGGAGGTTGGTTTCCCATGCAACGCTTGGGTGTGCTTGCCCTCGGCGTGGCCCTGCTCTGGGGCGCCGCCGGGGCCGAGGTCCTCGTGAAAATCCAGGGGGTGGACCCCCAGACCGTCCACCGCCTGGCCCGGACCGGCCAGGTGGATGTCCAGGACTATCGGGACGGCGAACTCACCGCCCTGGTGTACGACCTGAAGGTGCTCCAGGGCTACCGGTATCAGGTGGTGGCCGACCTGGATTCCCTGCGGCATCAGGTGTGGAACCGGTACCGGGACTACCACTCGTACCAGAGTCTGATGAACGATCTGACGGCCCTGGCCCAGGCCCATCCGGACATTGCCCGGCTGGACACCATCGGCTACTCCGTACAGGGTCGGGCCCTGGTGTTCCTCAAGATCTCGGACCATGTGGACCAGCGGGAGTTTGAGCCCGAGGTGCGCATCGTGGGCACCCACCACGGCAACGAATGGCCCAGCACCGAGATCCCTTACCTTTTCGCCCAGTACCTGGTGGACAACTACGGCACCGACCCCCAGGTGACCCAGCTGGTGAACGAACGGGAAATCTGGATCATGCCCCTCTTCAACCCCGATGGCCACGAGATGCAGCAGCGGCGGAACGCCAACAATGTGGACCTGAACCGCGACTACGGCTACATGTGGGGCGGCGAAGGCTCCTCCCCCTATCCGTACAGCCAGCCGGAAACCCGGGCCATGTACGAGTTCAGCCAGCAACACAACTTCACCCTCTCCCTGTCTTATCACACCTACGGCGAGGTGGTCAACTACATCTGGAACTGGGCCCCGGAGCCCCCGCCCGACAGCGCCCAGATCCTGGAGATCTCCGAACACTATGCGAGTTTCAACGGCTATTGGGTCACCGAGGGGTACCAGTGGTACCAGACCTTGGGCGACCTCAACGACTACTCCTACGGCATTGACTCGGACATAGACTGGACCATTGAGCTTGCCAACGAGTTCATCCCCCCGTACAGCCAGATCCCTGGCATCTTTGAGGAGAACCGTCAGGCCATGCTGGACTTCGTGGAGCGCGCCGGTCAGGGCATCGGCGGCTTCGTGCTGGACGCGGAAACCGGCGACACCCTCAAGGAGGCCCGGATCATCGTGGAGGAAATCGGCTGGCCCGTGTTCACGGATCCGGTACTGGGCGACTATGTGCGGGTGCTGCCACCGGGCACCTACACCGTACGCGTGGAGGCCAACGGCTACGAACCCACCACCGTCACGGGGGTGGAGGTCCAGGCGGGCCAGTTGACCCGGCTGGATGTCTCCCTGACGCCGGGCGGCGGTTCCTATGCCTACAAACTGGTACAGGTGGAGTATGTGAACGCCAGTCACAGTATACCCACCCACCACGCCCTGGGCGCCCCGGACGGCCAGCCCTATTCCCTGGGGAACGGCAAACACATCGTGTTAGACATGGGGGCGTCCACGCCCATCGTGGGCACCTTTACCGTGTACGAGGCCGATGTGGGCGATGGCAACGAG
>CAZXAO010000031.1:0-13309 GCA_964638465.1 uncultured bacterium
AATCCGCGGGGACGGGTGGACCCCACCGAGCCCTTCCGGGTGGCCGAGGCCGTTGCCCGGCTGCGGCTCAACTATGTGGTGCTCACCTCCGTGGACCGGGACGACCTGCCGGACGGCGGCGCTTCGGTCTTCGCCGAGACCATCCGCCGGATCCGGGCCAAGTCCCCGGGTACCCTGGTGGAGGGGCTGATCCCGGAGTTTCAGGGCGACCTGGACGCCCTGCGGACCGTGGTGGACGCCGCCCCCGATGTCCTGGGCAACAACATTGAAACCGTCCGCCGCCTGACCCCGGAGGTCCGGGATCCCCGGGCCTCCTATGACCAGACCCTCTTCGTACTGGAGAACATCCGCCGGATGAACCCCCGAATCGTGGTCAAAACCGGCCTGATGGTGGGCCTCGGCGAAACCGAGGAGGAGGTGCTGGCCACCATGGACGACCTGCGGGCCGTGGGCGTGGAGGTGCTGACCATCGGCCAGTACCTGCAACCCTCCCCCCGCCACTATCCGGTCAAGGAATGGGTCACCCCGGACAAGTTCCGGTTCTACGAGGAGGAGGGGCTCCGGCGGGGGTTCCTCTATGTCGCCTCCGGCCCGCTGGTCCGGAGTTCGTACCACGCCTGGGAGGCCTTTCTGGAGGCTCGCCAGCGTGCAGGATCGGGCCGCTGAAAGGCTGCCTGTACAATACAGACCAATCGTCTGGAGGTGAAACCCATGACCCAACGCCATCAAGCCTGGTTTCTGGTGGTGTTCTTTGCCCTGCTGACGCTTGTGACCGTGGTGCAACGCCCGGCCCAGGCCCGGGAGTTCAAACGCCCCAAGGCACCGGACTTCACCCTGGTGAGCCTCACGGGCGACACCGTCCGGCTTTCGGACTTCCACGGTCGGGTGGTCATTCTGGACTTCTGGGCCACCTGGTGCCCACCGTGCAAGGCGGAGATCCCTTCCTTCATTGAGATCTACCGGACCTACAAGGACCGTGGCGTCACCGTTCTGGGCGTGGCCCTGGACCAGCCCGCCAAGGTGCGCAAGTTCTACGAGGACTACGAGATGAACTACCCGGTGGTCATCGGCAACCGTCAGCTGGCCGCGCGGTACGGCGGCATCACCGGGATCCCCACCACCTTCGTGATTGACCCCGAGGGTCGGATCTACCGCAAGTATGTGGGGTATCGGCCCAAGCAGGTGTTCGTGAACGACATTGAACGCCTGCTGGCCGAGGCCGCCCCGGATCAGGAATCCCCGGCCACGGAATAGCCTTGCCCCGCGCCATCGCCCTGCTGGGAGCCACCGGGTCCATCGGCACGAACACCCTGGAGGTGCTCCGCCGGTACCCGGATCGGTTCCACCTGGTGGCCTTCTCCTTTCACCGGAACCGGGACCGCGCCCTGGACATCGCCCACGAGTTCCGGCCCCGCTTTGTCGTCCAGACCGGCCCGGACCCCGATCCCGGCCCCTGGCGTTCCCTGGGAATCCCTCTCCTCACCGGCACCGAGGGGCTGCGGGAGGTGGCGACCCTGGAGGAGGTGGACACGGTCCTGGTGGCCACCGCCGGCACCCTGGGGGTTCATCCCACCCTGGCCGCCCTGCAGGCCGGAAAACGCGTGGCCCTGGCCAACAAGGAAACCCTGGTCTCCTTCGGCCCGGTGGTGCGTCCCTGGATGGACCGGGGCGAACTTCTGCCTGTGGACTCGGAACACTCGGCCCTGTTCCAGCTCCTGGAGGGTCGCAGGAAGGAGGTCCTCTCCGTGGTCCTGACCGCCTCCGGAGGACCCTTCCGCACCTGGACCCGGGAGCAGATGCGCCGGGTGACCCCGGCCGACGCCCTCCGGCATCCCACCTGGAACATGGGCGCCAAGATCACGGTAGACTCGGCCACCCTGATGAACAAGGGCCTGGAGGTCATTGAGGCCCACTGGCTCTTTGACCTGCCCGCCGAACAGATCCTGGTGGTGGTCCATCCCCAGTCCATCGTACACGCCCTGGTGCACCTGGTGGACGGTGCCAGCCTGGCCCACCTGGGGTACCCGGATATGCGGATCCCCATCCAGTACGCCCTGACCTACCCGGAACGCTGGACCACACCGATCCCCACCCTGGACCTGGCCCGGGTGGGACAGCTGACCTTTGAAGAGCCGGATCTGGACCGCTTCCCCCTGCTCCGTCTGGCCTACGAGGCCCTGGAGACTGGCGGGCACCACCCCTGTGCCCTGAACGCCGCCAACGAGGAGGCCGTCCACGCCTTCCTGCGCGAAGAGATCGGCTTCCTGGACATCGCCCGGGTGGTGGAAGAGGTGCTCCAGACCCTGGACCTCCCCTCGGCGCCTCCGGACCTGGAAGGCCTGCTGGAGACCGACGCCCGGGCCCGTCACCAGGCCCGGGAGATCCTCCGTCGCCTTGCTGCGTAAGTTTCCGGCCCTCGTGGCCTTCGGGCTCCTGGCCCTGGGCCTCTGGATGCCCTGGCCTGCAGCGATCCTCGTCGCCCTCCCCGCCCTGATCCTGGTCCGCCGATGGCCGGGCACCCTGTGGCTCCTGGTGGTGCCCCTGGCGGGACTGCTGCAGCTCGCTGTATCCCGACACGAACATCGGCAGGTTCAGCAGTACGCCGGGGCCTCGGGCGTATTCCTTTACGAAGTCCGGGGACGGGGGCTGGGGGTGCTCCGGCAATGGGTCCGGGGCCAGGACACCCTGGACCTCTTCCTGCCCGTGGGTCTCCTCTCCTTTGGCCGATACACCTTTGGTGAACGCCTCTGGCTGGAGGGAACCCTTCTGTCCCGGGATTCGGTGCCCTCCACCCTGCAGGCCTTTTACCGGGGCGAGGGGCGGGCCCTCGTCCTCCGGCCCCGGGAACTCCTGGGCCGCGAGTGGCCGTCAGGTCCAGCAGCCACCCTGCGACGCCACATCCGGCAGCACCTCCAGAAACACCTGCCTGAACCGGAGGCCAGCCTGGCCGTGGCCCTGGTACTCGGGGATCGCCAGGGCCTGCCCCGCAGGGTCCTCCAGGACTTCCGGCAAACCGGCACCCTGCATCTTCTGGCCCTCTCCGGGCTCCATGTGGGGCTGCTGTTGCTGATCCTTTTGCTCTTCCTGCGCACGCTCCGGGTGCCGTTCCGGGCTGCGCTCTTCGGAGCCACAGCCCTGCTCTGGATCTACCTGGGGATCGTGGGGCCGCGCCCCTCCCTGGTCCGCGGGTTGATCTTCGTGAGTGCCTTCGCCCTGGCGTACCTGGTGGAACGCCCCAGAAATTACCTGAACTTCCTGGGGGTGGCAGGGTTCGCCTCGCTCCTGGTGGCCCCGTGGTGGGTCTGGAGCGTGGGGTTCCATCTCTCCTACGGAGCAACCCTGGGGATTCTGGTGGGCATGCCAGCGTGGCCCAAGCTCCGCTGGCCCCACCTCCAGCCCCTCTGGGACGCCCTGGGCGTGTCCCTGTTCGCCCAGGGTGCCCTGGTGCCCCTTCTGCTCTTCTACTTCCACGGTCTTTCGGTGCTGGCGCCCCTGCTCAATGTCCCCCTGGTGTTCCTCACCTGGCTCCTCATGGCCGAACTCTTCCTGGGGATCCTTGCAGGGCCCTGGGGCGGCGCCTTCCTGCGGGTGGCCGATCTCCTGGCCCGGGTCCTCCTGGGCACCGTCCACCAGGCCGCCCGCTGGCCCTGGGGATACCTGCAGGTGGCCGACTTCCCGGCCTGGGCCCTTGGCCTGGGGATCCTGGGGGTCCTTTCCGTCTTCCTCCTCTGGCGGCGGCTTCTGGCTGCTCCGTTTCAGGGCACGGGAACAGGGCCGAAGCCCCGAAACGACCGATAACAACGGCCCGGGGCGACGATCCCTCAAACGGCATCATTTTTGTATCCGGGCGGGTGCCATGTTGCTCATCGTGGGAACCGGCCCGTGGGTCCCCTCCCTGGAACGGGCGCTGACCGAACGCGGGTGCACCGTGAACAGCGTCCCCACGCTGGAGGAGGCCAAGAGGGTATTGCTGCAACAGCGCCCCCGGGTGGCCATCGTATCGGAGATCGTCAGCGGCAGCGATGGGGTCACCGCCCTGTATGTCCTCCGCCGGCTGGATCCCACCCTGTCCTGCATCTTCGTGGCCGCCTCCGAGGATCCAGCCCTGGAACGCAAGGTCCGACAACTGGGCGTGCTCCTCTTTGTCCACGGCAAGTCGGCGGACCAGATCCTGGCCCGGTTCCCCTTTCCCCGGATCGTTCACTCCTGAAGGGCGCCGTGCCGTTTCCCTGTGATGTCCTGCAGGGCCAACAGCAGGAGGTGCAGGGTGCGGACGGTGCCCAGTTCTCGTCCCAGCGGCCGGGCCTCCCGGAGGAGCCATCCGGTCAGGGCATCCAGTTCCAGGGGCCGGCCCGCCTCCAGGTCCTGCAGCATGGAAGACCGGTTGGCCGCCGTTCGCCGGAGGACCTCCTCCACAAAGGCCTGGGCCTCCCCGGGGGATGCGGCATAGCCGTGGGCCTGGAGCACGGGCAACGCCTCCTCCACGATCTGCTGCACCAGAGCCCACAGGGAGGGGTTCTGCCGCAGGGTGCCGTTGGGCACCCTCAGGAGGGCGGTCAGCGGGTTGATGGCCACATTGGCCAGGAGTTTGGCCAGCACGCGGGACCGGAGGTCCGGAACCTCTTCCGCAACGAGGCCCGCCCGCTGGAGCAGTCGGGTGCTCTGTAGATCCTGTCCCTCCAGGTAGGTGACCCCCTGTCCCCGGTGCTGGACGGTGAACCGACCCGTACGCGTCGCTCCCTCGGTGGTGACCGCCCGGACGAACCCCGGGATCCTTTGCCGGAGCGATGTTTCAAAGCCGGTGCCGTTCTGGGGGAACACCACCTCGGGGCACTGGAGCCGGGCGAGGTCGGGCAGCACGGCCTCCAGGTGATAGGTCTTGACGGTCACCCAGGCGAGATCCCAGGGCTGGCGGACGGCATCGCCGAGGACGAGGAACCGTGCCCGGGCCTCGTGACGCTTGCCCTCGGGCGTGTACACGGTGATCCGGTGGACCCCTTCGGTCCCGGGTCGGCCGGCGAAGGTCACCCGGCCGCCGGCCTGGCGGAAGGCCCATCCGAACACCAGCCCCAGGGCCCCGGGCCCCACGATCAGGACTCGGGGTTCAGCAGCCATTGCAGGTAGGCCGGTGCCACCCGGTCCGGGGTGAGCACCACGAACTCGGGCACCTGGTAGGGGTGATGCTCGTGCACGAAGCGTTCCAGGTTTGCCAGGTCCTGGGCCCGGGTTTTGACGATGAGGAGCACCTCGTCGTCGGTTTCCACCTGGCCCTGCCACCGGTACACGGACTGGACGGGCACGAGGTTGACGCAGGCGGCCAGGCCCTGCTCCACCAGTTGCCGGGCGAAGGCCGCGGCCGGCACTTCAGCCTGCACCGGGTAGGTGATGAACACCACGCGGGCTTCCATGGCCTGGAAATTTTAGGGCACCTCGGGCTTGCAGCGCCTGCGCCGGACCTGTAAGGTTTGCGGTGCCATGCCCGACCTGCTGGTGAAACTCTACGCGCTGCCGGACTGTGAAGCGGCCCGCCGGGATCTGGAAGTCCAGCACGGCATCGTGGTCCGGCGGGCGTTGCCGCCGGAACGACGGAGCGTGGTCCGCTGGGTGGAACGCCTCTTCGGAGATCAGTGGGCCTCGGAGGTGGAGGTGGCCTTTGGCCGCACGCCGCCGGCCTGCGTCATCGCGGTCCGGGACCAGGAGATCCTGGGGTTTGCCGTGTACGATGTCACCTTCCGGGGCTTCCTGGGCCCCATCGGCACGGATCCCCGGGTACGGGGCCAGGGGGTAGGCCGGGTGGTGTTGCTGTGTGCCCTGCGGGAACTCTGGCACCTGGGCTTTGCCTATGCCATCGTGGGGGCGGCCGGGCCCGTGGACTTCTTCCGGCGGGTGGCCGGCGCCGAGGTCATCCCGGATTCCGAACCCGGACCCTATCGGGGCATCCTGAGGCCGGGATCCGGGGGGATGGCTCCCCCGGAACCGGACTGAGGGCTATTCCCGGAGCACGGTGCGCAGGGCCCGGGGGTGGATCAGGCGAATGCCCAGTTTTTCGGCCCATCGGGCCACCCCCTGGTCGGAGGTGACGATGGCGCCGTCCAGTTCCAGGGCCAGCAGGATGAGGTCTACATCCTCCCGGGAATCCAGGATGCCCTCCCGGAGGGCGGCCCGATAGCGGTTCCGGAGCCGATGGATGGTATCCCCCAGGCGGGTCTCCTCCCCCTGGGTGGCCTGACCCTTGACCATCTCCTCGGCCACCCGGAGCCCGCGATCAATCCGGGCACGGATCTCTTCAATGAGTTCGTAAACGAAAAAGCCGGGCACGGAGAGCTGGAACCGGCGCGGGGACTTCAGACGGATCAGGAGTTCGGTGTCGGCGGGCAGGGTCTTCTCGTCCACGAAGTGCAGCAGTTCCTCGTACACCGAGGGGGGCATGTAGACCTCCACGCGGTCGGCGGCCGCCCGCACCAGGTCCAGGAAGCGAACGAAGGCCTCAGTGGCCGTGTGGCCGAAGAGTTCCATGGTCTGGGGGTTGGTGAACACGCTGGTGTCCAGCACGATGCGTTCACGGCTCATGGCTTCACCCCCGGGATTTGACCTCCAGACCCTCCCGCAGGAGCAGGGCCGCGGTGACCCCGGTGCCCGGCACCCGGCGGCCGTTCCGGTACACCCATCGGAGGCCGCAGGAGGGGCTGGATTCCTTCAGGATGGCCTTACGGGCTCCCAGCAATTGGGCGATCCTCAGGGTTTCCCGGGCCCCTTTGAGGAAGGCCGCAGTTCGGTCCCGGCGACTCTCCACCTCCACCAGTTGATCCTGGCCCTCCAGGACGGCATTGCCGTCGGCCCGCAGGAACTCACAGGGGGGCCGGGGGGTGGGCAGGCCGCCCAGTTGCTCCGGGCACACGGGCACATACACCACCCCTTCCGGGGGTTCCAGAAGTTCGGGGTCCGGCGTCGTGCCTCCATCGTAGCGGGTGTGGAGACCCAGAAGGCACGCTGAGACCAGGATCACTTCCGGCTTTTTCATCGGAGAATGGTCAGGTTGAGTCGTTTCACGCTCTCTGGCCCGCCCTCCTGGCGGAGCCAGACCTTCAGCCAGTAGACCCCGGGGGCCAGGTCCGAGAGGTCCAGTTCCGGCTGAGCATCGGCCATCCCCCAGCCCTGCAGGGTCAGGTGCAGGGTCTTCAGACGTTTGCCGGACGGCGCATAGAGTTCCACCCGTGCGGTGCCTGAGCCATAAATTTCGGCCCGGAGCCGGGTTCGGCCGGTGTAGGTGGGGTTGGGATAGAGGTACACGCGGCGGAAGGCTGCAGAGGCGGAGGGCAGTGCCGGGGATCCTGTGTTCACCCGCACCCGGCCCTGATGTTCGGGGCCGCCGGCAAACCCGGGCCACTCCACCTCGCCACCGGGTACCAGATACCCGTGGAGCACGCCCGGAGCGCTGAGGGTCAGGACGACCGGAGGCAGGGGACCGGGGCCGTCCAGGTCGCCAATAAAGGGCGTATGGATCACCGAGTCCTCCACGGCCCAGGGGAACCCGTCGTCCAGGGGACCGGTGGGCCCCACGGCCACGAGGCCGCGGCCTTCCACATAGCAGAGGGCCTCCAGGCCCGGATGGTCCGGGTCCACATCAGCGATCACCGGTGCGGAGATCCGCTGGCCCAGGGAATCCGCAATGGTCACGGGGAACTCGCCAAAGAGGTTGCCGTAGGCGTCCACGGCGTACAGCCGGGTTCCTCCGACCCACAGAAAATCCTGGACACCGTTTTGGTCCAGGTCGCCCACGGCCAGGTCGGTGCGCGGCCGGTCGTCAAAGTGCCGTTCCCAGAGCACGGTGCCGTCGGGGGTAACGAGGTGCAGGGTGCCGTCGCGGGTCAGGGCGGCCACGGCCTCCGGCAGGTCCGGAGCGAACTGCCCCACCACGGGTGAGGTCCGGGTATCCACGACGAAGGCGTCCCGGAGCAGGGTATCCACCTGGCCGGTCTCCAGGTTCCATCGGTACAGCAGGGCATCCGCCGACTGGAACACCAGGGTGCCATCGGACAGCAACGCCGGCGTGGTCTGGACCGGGGCTCCCACCTGGAGGGTGTCCACCAGTTCCCCCTGGAGATTGGCGACGAACAGTCGGGCGTGGGCATCACCGAAGAGGAACAGGCTGTCCAGCACCATGGGAGCGGCCAGGACCACATCGTTCACCGGAATCCGCACCCGGAGGGTGAACTGAGGGCCCGGCGTGGCCGAGTACACGGACACCCAGCCCTGGAAGTTCAGGGCCTGGGGCACCACGATCTCCGCCAGGCCGTCGTGATCCAGATCGCCCACCGCCGGCTCGCCCACCACGAACCCGGGGTCCAGGGTGGCCTTGAGCGGGCCTCCGGTGCCGTAGGGCGTCAGGTCCGGTTCCAGGGCGTAGATCCGGGGAGGCTCCAGGATGTACTGGGCCGTGGAGTCCAGGCCGATGCTGCTGGTCACCAGGATCTCCAGGGTGTCGTCGCCGTCCAGGTCCACGGCCTGCACGAAGCCGGGCTGGTGAGAGGTGTACACCGTGTGCGGGAACCCCGGGGCTTCAAAGGCCTGCCGCAGAACAAAGGTCATGACCGTGTCCGGGTCCGAGAAGCCGTAGATGTACACGCCGGTCTGGGCCCCCCGGTTATCGCAGGAGGAGGGGCTGCTGAAGGGCGTAAAGGTATTGGGATTGCTCCGGAACCAGGGGTCGTAGGGACTTCCGTACAGGGTGTACTGGAGGTTGTCCGTCCAGTGCTCCAGATCCTGGACATGGTCGGCCTCCTCCAGGTCCACGGCCATGGGGCGGGGCACCTGCACGGTGTTGGTGAACCAGTTCTGGAACAGGATCAGACTATCCACATGCCAGATGAGGATCCCCTTTCCGGGCAGCAGGTAATCGTTCTCGCCGAAGAAGTGGACGGCCACGCCATCCCGGCTGTAGGCGAACACCTGAAGGGTATCGCCGCCGCAGCCCACCGAGTCGTTCTGGGGCAGGTTGTCCAGTTTGCTTTCCACGAGCCAGTATTCGTGGTCGTTGATGGGGATCCGGTAGATGCGCGGGCCCCGATACGGGTCCTCCAGGAACTGTGCCAGAGAGTCGGTGAGGATCTCCGAGGGCAGCAGCGTCAGGGTATCCGGCCGGGTGGTGGGTTCCAGCACCTGGTACAGCGGGGGCCGCAGGAAGCCCTGGAGGGGAGGCTGATAGAGTTCCCGGAAGGCCCAATCCATCCACCAGCGTTCAAAGGCGCTGGGCAGGGGGACGATCATGCCCTCGGGGATCTGGCCCGGGATGCCCAGGTACGGACCCGTGCACATGATGCCCCAGGCACCGGTGCCGATGCCCGTAGGGGGATAGCCCGTGTCGTAGAGGTCCGGGGCGTAGTAGAAGTTGTGCATGGATTCGTGGATCAGGGTGCTCTGGAGTTTTACCTCAATGCCATCCTGGCTCATGGTTTCGGGCAGCACAGAGGCGTCCCAGATGGTATCCTGGCCCTCGTCCACCGGGATCGGGTACCCCAGAACGGTCACGGCCGCAATGTCGTAGGGGGAATCGCCCAGGTAATCGGTCTGCCAGGCGCTGCCCGCATGGAAGATGATCACCCGGCTGTAGTCGGCGAAGTGGAGCGTGGAGTCCTGGTCGGCCACCAGCAGGGCATCGCGGTACAGATACAGGAGGCCTTCGTACCAGTTCTCGGGGTCGCCGTAGTAGGTCATGGGATGGGGCAACCGGTAGGCGGCGGTATCGCCGTCGGGTTTGACGGTCCACTCAATCTTCACATGACCAAAGGTGGCCAGAAAGTTCCAGTGGGCCAGGGCCTCCAGCTGGTGCTCAAAGTAGGCCCTGTCGTGGGGGGGATCGTAGAAGGGATTGGGCCGTTCACAGCCGGTTTCCGGGTCCTGCAGGGTGGGGGGCTCACCGTTGTCCGTGAGCCGGAACCGGCCGTTGCCCGTGGTGAGGGGCGTGGTGTCCTCCTGGAATTCCACCCGCAGGGCCACCACGCGGATGAACAGGGTGTCTCCCCGGGTGTACACCCCCTGGCTCCGGAGTCGGCGCCGGGCCGGGATCCACTGGGGTGGATGGCTCTCCCGGGCGGTCTGAAGCCGGTGGATCACCTCCTGCTGGCGTTCAATAAAGCGCTGGTGGAGCACGGTAGCGGCCCCTTCGGGCACCCGGGGCAGGGGAAAGGCACTCAGGGTTCCGAGAAAAAGGCCCAGCCACGCCAGGCCCCAGCGGTACTTCACAGGCATCTACCTCCTTGATGGGCTTTGAACAACGCCGTAGATTATACGCCGAAGCCTCACGATGACCGCTTCCTCGCCTCCTCTGGAAACCCGGATTTCCGTGCGGGTGCGGCCCGGTGCCCGGCGGACCCGGTTTGTGGGCCGGATGGCCGACGGCCGGCTGAAGTTTGAGGTTCAGGCCCCGGCCGAGGGTGGCCAGGCCAATCGGGCACTTCTCCTGTTCCTGCGGAAAACCTATGGGCTGGAGGCCGAAATCCTCCGGGGACACCACAGCCGCGACAAGGTGCTCCAGATCCGGGGTGCTCTGCCCCCGGAGTGGCGGAAATGACCGGTCTTCTCGTCCTTTTCCTGGTCGTCTGGAACCCGGACCAGGCCGGGTACCGGTGGGTGCAGGATCACCTGCGGTCGGCCACCCTGGATCCCTGGGTCCAGGGACTTACAGAGACTGCGGGACAGAAGGGCCTGACGGTGATCACCCTGGGGTACGATGCCTACGCCCTCGCCCACGGCCAACCCCGCTCGGCCATCGTGTTCACCGGCGTAGGGCTCCTGAACGCTGGCACCGTGACCCTGCTCAAGGGCCTGGTGAATCGGCCCAGACCCGCGGGGACCACGAGCCGCTGGAACTCCTCCTTTCCCTCGGGCCACAGTTCGGCCGCTTTCTATGTGGCCACCTACCTGGGTGGCCGCTGGCCCCGATACCGGTGGCCCCTGTACCTCTGGGCTTCGGGGGTGGCCTTCTCCCGGGTGTACCTGGAACGCCACTGGCCCTCGGATGTGGTGGTGGGCGCCCTCCTGGGCCTCGCCTTCGGCCACTGGGCCCTCGCCCTCTCCCCTTGACCCCTGGAAAACGCCGGGTGTATGATTGCCCTGCGGAGCCCGCAAGAGGGTTCTGGAGGGCCTGTGGGAAGGGCATGAGCCAGAAACGGTAAGGGGGAACCGCCACTTCCCGGGGACTCTCCACACACAGGTGCCGTTCCCCCGGTGCACATCTCTAAAGGAGCGGCCGGCAGGGCCGGCCTTCAGTGAACGGAGGGGTTCCGTGAAGGCTCTTCGTGGGTTTTGGATGGTGGCGATCCTGTGGGGACTCGCCATCGTTCCCGCCGGTTTCTATGGCCAGGGGACCCAGACCCTGTTCCAGGACGACCTGGATGGCGACAGCCTGACGGGCTGGACCCTGGTGCAGCAACTGGGAGGACAGGTCCACCGTACCACTGCTCGCACCCACAGTGCACCCTTTGCCCTCTACGCTCGCGCCCCTGGCTACGACGCCATCGCCCGGGCCACCCATGCCGTGGACTTCCCCCGGTCCCGCCAGTATCGGGTGACCTTCTGGTTCCTGACCCCCAGTGACACCAACGAGTACCTGGTGGTGTTTGACAACCAGGAGGTGTTCCTCTATCTCTCGGGAAACGCGCTGCTCAGCATCTCGGGCAAGGGGGGCCGCGCCGTGCCCCTGGCCGTTCTGTCCGTGGACACCTTTCACCTGATGGACCTACGAGTTCGCCCGAGAACGGGCGAGTTTGAGGTGTATGTAGACCAGGTGTACCGGGGCACGCTGGAGGACGGAGGCCCCCCGGGCGACTCCTTCACCGTGGGATTCATCGGGGACGGCCTGGGCGAAGGCTACTGGGACGACTTCCAGATCACCACCTGGCCTCACCGCCAGCCCATCGCCGGCGTGCCGGATTACAGCCAGCCCGCCCAGAGCGGTGCCTGTTGCTTCAGCGTACCCGTGGCCGGCATCAACCTGATGGCCTTCTGGGCAGATCAGGGACTCGCCCCGGGGATCCTGGACGGCTGGCCGGCCGCCGTGGCCGCCGACTCCCTGGCCTGGTTCCTGGGGACCAACGGCGCCGGAAGCCCGGCCCGGCAGAATGGATCCGACTTCCTGCGTCCCGGCACCGTGCTGGAGGACATCTTCCCCGGGCTGGCCGAGTTCGCCGCCTGGGGCGGGGAACAACCGGACAGTTTTCCAGTCCCCTGGCCCCCTGCTCCCACCAAGACCGAATGGAGCCTGGAGGGCATCACCGAGGATGTCTTCTCCTACTATCAGATCCAGGCGGACTCCGGGCTGCCCTCCCTCCTGGTCTTCCGCTACTGGAACCCGGGGACCCTCTGGGCGGCCACCTACGACGCCACCCTGGAGGACACGGTGTACTTCTACGGCTGGGGGCCGGAGGTGGACACCTCAGCCAACCCCCGGGAATACTGGGACCTGGAATACCGCATCGGCCATGGGGCCACAGGGGTAGGCTATTACCAGGACTACGACCCCGACGGCGACGCCGGCGCCGCCCCCTGTACCACCTGGGTCCTGGTCCACGACACCTGGGCGTCCACCCCCCGAACCCTGGCCGTGCCCTGGGGCCAGGTGCTGGGGGTGGTCACCGCAACCCCCCATCGGGTGCTGGCCCAGGTGCCCCTTACGCTGGACGGCCCTGTCTGGTCCCCCCGCCATCCCCCCTTCTTCTCGGACTACCAGGTGCAGGCCCTTCTGACCAACACCTCGGACCTCTATACCCTGCACCACCTGTATGTGGACTTCCGTAGCGGTGCGTGGGGCTTCTGGCCCGAAACCGTCACCGTATCCCAGGGGTATGCAGACCGGTTGGGCCCCCACGAGGGTGTGCCCGTGTACGCACCGGAAACCTTCAACCAGGTGGGGCTGGAAAACGAGAGCGTTCATTGGGAGGTGGAAAACCTCTGGGCCCAGAGCCATCACCTGATGGTCCAGGATTCCACCACCGGAGACACCTTCGCCTTCACCCTGGGTCCCTGGACCCATCGGGGTCGGCTCACCGCCGTGGTGGATACCTCAGCACATCAGATCACCGTGCCCGTCCCCCTGCGGAACGCCTGGGACACCACCTGCACCTTTGAGATCCAGGCCCAGACCCTGGCCCGGGGCTGGAACGTCTCCCTGACCCCCGGCACGGTGACCCTGGAAGGGGGCCTGGACACCACGCTCAGCCTGGTGCTCCAGCGATCCTCTGCGGCCGACACCCAGATCACCATCACCATCGGGGCCCGGAACACCACCACCGCCGATTCCCAACAACTCCTG
>CAZXAO010000032.1:0-3455 GCA_964638465.1 uncultured bacterium
TGTCTATGAGCTGGTTGCTGGTTGGGTTGTTGCTCTCGGCCGTGCACCTGAGCGAGTCCTTTGAGGGGAACTGGCCTCCCACGGGATGGTCCATCCTGGACCTGGGGACCCAGAACAACGACGCCTGGGAACAGACCTCTCAAGTGGCCCGCACCGGGACCTTCTCCGCCGCGGTTTTCTATGGTCCCCAGGGGATTCAGCAGAACGAATGGCTCATCACTCCTGCCCTGGACCTCTCGGGCGCCAGTCAGGCCTATCTCCTCTTCTATGAGAGCGAGGAGTACTGGTCCGGCTACGGCGACCACCACCGGATCCGGGTGTGTACCGGGGATCCCACGGACACCGCCAACTTCGTGGTGGTGATGGATATGACCCCCTCCAACCACACGATCCAGGGGTTTGATGGGGATCCTGTGGTGGTGGATCTCTCGGCCTTCGCAGGTCAGAGCCAGGTGTATGTGGCGTTTCAGTATACCGGGGTATGGGCTGACAACTGGTTCATTGACGATGTGACCATCTACAGCCCCGAGGAACACGATGTCAGTGTGGAGGATCTGGATCTGCCCCTGTTCGCCCGGGTGAACACTTCCTATACCCCCAGGGTCAAGGTACACAACTGGGGGATGAACACCGAAACCTTCCCGGTGGCCCTGATGGCCTTCCACGGCACCGATCTGGTGTATGCCGACACCGCGATGGTCTCCAGCCTGGAACCTGGTGCCGAAACCGAGGTGTCGCTCCTGCCCCTGATGTACACCCAGGCCGGTCCTGAGAATGAGTACCTCCTGCTGGCCAAGGTGCTGCTGGCCGGGGACGGTGAACCGGGGAATGACTCCCTGGTCCGTTCCACCTATGTGCTTTCCCAGGATCGCCGGGTGCTTTTGGAGCTCACCACCAACACCGGTTGTGGGCCCTGTAAGCCTGCCAACGATACCCTGGATGTCCTGATGGTGGACTTCGCCAACCAGCTGGCCGCCATCCGGTATCACGCCTGGTGGCCCTCCTCCAGCGATCCCTTCTACCAGGCCAATGTCCAGGAGAACACCGCCCGGATTGAGTACTACGGTGCCGATTATGCCCCCCACCTGCACATTGATGGCACGCTCCGGGACGGCGAGTACTTTTCTTCCCAGTGGCGTCAGATGATCCAGGAGGAGATCCAGATCCCCTCGGGGATGAACCTGAACCTCAGCGGGGCCGTGGATACCCTGACGGGGGCCGGCTATGTGGTGGCCGAACTTTCCTATGTGGACGGCCTGCCCTATCCCGACCTGTACCTGCGGGCGGCCCTGGTGGAAGATAGCCTGTATTTCCCCTCGCCCAATGGTCAGACCTGGCACTTCCAGGTGATGCGGGATATGTTGCCCGATCCCGTGGGGATGGCCCTGGCCCTCTCGCCGGGGGAAACCGTGGTGGAGACCCTGCACTTCACCGTGGATCCCCAGTGGGATTGGCACCACTGTGAGGTGGTGGTCTTCGTGCAGGATGACTATACCCGCCATGTGGCCCAGGCCAATCGGCTGCTGCTGACGCAGATGGTAGCGGTGGAAGAGACCCCGCAGCCCGAGGCCCGGATGGATCTGCGGGTGCCCGGCGTACTCCGGGGAGCCCTGCGGTTTGCCGTGGCGGCCGTGCAGCCCGGTGTGTACACCGTGGAGGTATTTAACACTGCCGGGCAGCGGGTGTGGCAACGGAGCCAGCGGGTGCAGCAGGCCCGGACCTTGTTCCTGGAGGTGCCCCGGGATCGGCTTGCCTCTGGCGTGTACCTCCTGCAGTTGAAGTACGAGGGGCGGCCGGTGAAACGGGCACGGACTGTACTGCTGCGATAAGGGTTTGCTGAAGCCTTCACGGGACGCGCGAAGCGCGTCCCCTTTGGGCGGGGCGGCGTACGCCGCCCCGCCCAAAGGGTTCAGGGGATCTTCCTCTCCGTTCGTTGAGGACCAATTACGGGCCCAGGCTCCGGACAAGGGTTTCCCAGGCCCTCTGGAAGACCTCCGGGTTTTCCAGGGGCTGGTCCTTCAGGGACATCAGGAGGGCTTCGGACACCCTCAGGGGTTGGCGCATTGTCCGGCTCCAGTCCCACAGGAGGAACAGGAGCCGCAGGAACCAGGCAGCCCGCTGCAGCGGAGGGGGAGGGGACCCGGGTGCCTGATGCCAGAAGTGGCGTTGAAACAGGCGAACCCAGGTGCCCAGCCACTGGTCCTCCGGCCGACGCAGCCCCTGCCCCTCCAGGACCAGGGATTCGTGGTGTTCCATCAGGCGACGGATCTCCCGGAGTTGTGCTGGAAACTCCTCGTCCACCCAGGCCTCGGTTTGCTGCTGGAGGATCTCAGCGTGGGTGGCGTAACTGGCGGTCCAGCGGAGGGGTGGGAACACCGCAGGGGTCAGGGCAGGGTCCAGCCGCCATAGGGTGCGGACCCCATCAAAGATCAGGGCCACCAGGGGATCCGGGAGGTCCTCTAAGGCCTGACGGGTGGCCAGGAGGTGGGTGAGGGAAGCGGAGGGCTTGTGGGGAGTTCTGCGGTCCATCTGGGGGGCGCCCAGGCACTGGGCCACGCGTTCCAGGACCACCTGCTGGGCGGAGGCGTGGCCCGTGGCCTCCAGGGCGTGCCACAGAGCCCCCATGGTCTCCAGCCACGCACAGGAGGCGTCGGTGACCTGGAGGACCCTCAGGCCCAGGCGACGGTAGTACTCCGCCAGCGCCCGACCCACGAAGGTGAGGAACTCCCCCCGGTAGGTGTCTTCACTCTCGGCCACCAGGTACACGCCGGGGGATCGGCCGGCCAGAGAGGCCAGGCGTCCTGCCTTTCGCCGATCGGCCAGGTAGATCACCAGCTCGTGGTCTCCGTGCAGAGCGATATGCTGGAGGAGGGCGGTTTTCCCCGTGCCCCGGGGGCCGGTCAACAGGGCCATGCTGCCGGTGGTCAGGGGGAAGAAAAGGTCCAGCACGGGAATCCCGGTTCGCTGGAAGTGGATCCACAGGCGAGGAGGTGAAGGGGGATGGTCCAGGGGGATGGCCTGGCCGGCGTAGACCGGGACCTCTCCCCGCGGGGTGGCCACCAGGGCCACCGGCTCCAGGGGCCGAATCTCCGGACGGAGTTCCTGGAGTCGGCCACCCACGGGGCTCACCACCGGGTGTTCCAGGGGGCCCTCCGGGACGGTGGCCAGGAGTTGCCCCGGGGAAACGGGGGCGCCGGGTCGTGTCCGGGGGGTCACGGGAAACCGCTGGTCCTCGGGGGGCCAGGCTACGAGCTCCTGGTGGTTGCCCCCCTTTCGGGTTTGCAGGGGGAACCGGAGCTCATGGACCCGGTGGAGCCATCCGGGCCCGGCCCACGCGGCCGGGTGTTCGTCGGTGGGAAAAACGGGATCGCCCTTCCTGACCTCAGGAATGCCGCAGACGAACACCAGAAGATCGGGACCCTCCCGGTGAATGACCTGACCCGGGATCCGCTGAG
>CAZXAO010000032.1:3465-13031 GCA_964638465.1 uncultured bacterium
TGAGGGCCCATCCAGACCAGGGTGTGGGGTGCGGGAAACGGGGGAGCACCCCGGACGATCACCAGGGGCCCTGCCCGATCCAGGACCCGAAGGGGACCCGGAGAGCCTACGGAATCCGAGCGCCCCACCACCGACCGCTGTCGCTACGGGTTCCCCGGAGACGGAACCAGCCGGAAACCGAGTCGGTGCCCAGGGTGTCGGCGACCAATCGCAGGGTATCGCCGGTAGAGCCCAGGAGCCAGGTGCTTTCCGGGGGCCAGGGAAGGACCCCCTGGAAGAACTCGGCGGTGTCGTTCCAGGTGATCAGGGTCTGGAACACCGAGTCCACCCGGTTCCAGGTGCCGGTCCCGCGGCCTTCCAGGAGGCCCCGCCAGACCTCCACCCCGGTCCCAGGATAGCCGATAGAGACCGTGACCGTGTCCCACAGGACGAAAGCGGCGTAGGACCCTCCGAAGTCCAGGGCCTGGGGAATCCCGGGATGGGGAGGGGGATCCGCCAGGCCCTCCAGGGCCTGGTATGCGCCCGAGAACACCTGGATCTCCAGCAGCCCCTCCCGGGTGAGGGCGGTGCCGGGGATGGCCCAGAAGGTCTGGGCGGCGGGCAGGGAGTCGGAGCGGTACACCGCGGTACTGTCCGTAAGGTACCGGGCCACGACCTGATGGATGCCCCGGGTGGGTTCAGCGTCCAGGAGCCAGTCCACTTCCAGGTCTGCAGCCCGGGGATGGACGTCCCCGGAGGAGGGCGTCAGGATGGTGAGATGGCGAAAGGGAGGGGGGGAGAGTTCCTGGAGCCAGGGGGATTCCTGCAGCCCCTGGATCTCCAGGAGCACCCGGCCCTCAAAAAACCCCCGTGCCCGGAAGTAGAACCCGGAGTCCGGCACATAGGGGATCTCCAGGTTGCCCAGGCGGACCTGGGCGGTGGGGATGGGGGTGCCCAGGGTGTCCCAGAGCCACAGGCGGGTACTCTGGGGGGTGATCCGAAGGATCAGGGAAAAGGACGGGGCCTCGGGGGATGGGCCGGCTCCGGATTTCCGGCACCGGAACCCTGCGAGTCCCACGATGAGCATCAGTCCGATGAGCAGGGTCCAACGGTTCATTGGGTTCCTCCACTTGGGCCTGGACGCGGGTATTATAAACCGCAGAGGGGAAGCCTCTGTATCGGTTGTGATAACTGAAACTTTCTTTCCTTCCATGGTCAGAGCCCTTGGGAGTGTAAGGGGTTACCTTCAATGATGGGGGTCATCCCTTGGAGGCCAGGGCAAAGGGGGAACCCGGAGGAGAGTAAACCTCTGCAGATGTGGACCTGACCCTTGACAATCCCTCTGTATCCCCGTAGTATTAGGTAGGTGTCCAGAGGGAATGTTCAAGAGGTAGTTACCAGGCCAAAAGGAGGTTGAGCGATGAACAAGATGGAACTGGTGGCCGAACTGGCTCGGAGGGCTGGCCTCACCAAAAAGCAGGCCAACATGGTGATTGATGAGTTCGTGGACATCATCAAAGACGAGCTGCGTCGGGGTCGGTCGGTGCGTCTCATCGGGTTTGGCACCTTCACCGTGCGTCAGCGGGCGGCGCGGAAGGGCCGGAATCCCCGGACCCGTCAGGAGATCACGATCCCGGCCCGCAAGGTGCCCGTGTTCAAGCCTTCCAATCAGCTGAAGGAGATGGTCCGGTAGAACCGTCAGCCTACACAATCTGGACACCCCGCGGGGGAGGAACCCGGGTTCCTCCCCCGCGGCGTTTTCTCTTGACACCGGCAGCGTTCCCGGCGAAGATTTAGGTGCGGTGGAGGAGGTGGTCCGGGTGGTCGCCTCCGCCCCTGAGGCGGGGGAGGAAAGTCCGAGCTCCAGAGGGCAGGGCGCTGGGTAACACCCAGGGGCGCCGGGGGTGACCCCGGCGCTACGGAAAGGGCCACAGAAACCAGACCGCCGATGGCCCCGGAGCACTCCGGGGATCAGGCAAGGGTGAAACGGTGGGGTAAGAGCCCACCAGGTCCGGTGGCGACACCGGACGCTGGTAACCCCCGCCCGGAGCAAGGCCAAACAGGGGGTGGCTGGCCCGGCCGTACTCCCCCGGGTAGGCCGCTGGAGGCCCGGGAGCAATCCCGGACCCAGAGAAATGACCACCGCCCCGGCACCGCCGGGGAACAGAACTCGGCTTACAGGGCGCCTCCTCCACCGCCTTCTCTTCACCGAAGGGCTACACCATCCGCTGCCTCCGTTGAGATGGCTCCCGCGGACCTGTAAACTCCAGCCCAAAGACCCAACAGGAGGCGACGATGCGGAAGCTCTCAGGATTCCTGGGCGGTGCATTCCTCATCACCCTCTTCACAGGCACCGCCTGCCAGAAAACCACCCCTCCGGAAACCGGTCCCCGGTTTGATCGCACCGTCCTCGTGGAGGTGTTTACCCATGTGCAGTGCGTCAACTGCCCGGTGGCCGACGCCTATGTGGATAGCCTCACCCAGGCCAATCCCCGGGTGGTGGCCGTAAAGTACCACTCCCCCCGGTATCCGTTGCCCGATCCCTTTGTGTCCGAACAGGTGGATACCCGGGAAGCCTTCTACTTCGGGCCCACCGAGCACGGGTATCCCTATGTGCTCTTTGACGGCGTCTACGGCAACGAGGGTGTGAGTGGCATCGCCGGCTGGGACAACCAGGTGGCCGAACGCCTGGCCACCGGAAGCCCCGTAACCCTCCACCTCACCGGCGTCTACGCCGAAGCCGCCCGGGCCGGGACCCTGCAGGTGGCGGTGGATGGAGACACGGGCACCACGGCCCGCCTGTTCGCCGTTCTGGAGGAAGACGGCCTGGAACACGAGGGTGAAACCTATCGCCAGGTGTTCCGCACCTTTGTTGGAGATCCGGAGGGGACCCCGGTCACCGTCCCCGGTACCCTGAGCCTGCCCTTCACCCTGGACCCCACCTGGAACCCCGAGAGTCTGGCCTTTGTGCTCTTCTTCCAGGATCCGGATTCCCGGGAAGTGCTGCAGGCCGCCCACATTGCACTTCCGGACCTGGTACCCACCGCCCCACCCGAAGTCTTTTCTCTCTATCCGGCAGCTCTGGACACCACGGGCACCGTGGGCGCTACCCTGGCCCTTCGGTTCTTCCTGAAGCATGTGGGAACTGCCGCCGACTCGGCCTTCGTGGAGATTCGGGGGATTCCCCCGGACTGGGTGGCCACCCTGTGCATCGGTGACCAGTGTCTGCCCCGTCCCAATGGCTTCACACCCCTTCTTTCTCCCGGGGATTCCGTGAACCTGGATGTGGACCTCTTTGCCACCATGCCCGCCACCGATACCCTCTGGCTCTTTGCCGTCGCCCAGATCGGCACCGACCGGGACTCCGCACGCATCGCCGTCACCTTCCAGGGCAGCAGGTAGGAATTCCCATGACTCCCTGGCTCCTCTGGGCCCTGGTGGGCAGCCTGAGCCTCTTTTACACCGGCTCCAACCGCTACGAGTACTGGGGCTATCGCACCGGCGAGGTGTGGCACCTGGAAACCCTGCAGGCCGATGTCTTCTGGAATACCCTGACCCTCTCCTGGGAATACACCTACTTCCACACGGCAGACAACGCCCCCTTTCCTCCCCGGAACCAGTTGCTCAAGTATGCCCTGGAGTGGGCCCCCGGCTCCTGGTCCCTTCGGCTGGGGAGCTTCCAGACCTCCCTGGGTCGGGGGCTGCTGCTCTATGCGGGCGAGGAGGAATCCGCCCTGCTGGACCGGTTCCTCTACGGCGGCCAGGTGGAGGGGGACCTGGGGGACTGGGAACTCCAGGCCTTTGCCGGCATCCCCCGGTCTTATGTGTTCTACGCACCCCAACACGGCCTGCAGGATCGCCTGGCCGGCGGGCAACTGAGCCACCGCCTGGGAGCCCTCACCCTGGGGACCGCCTACCTGATGGAATCCACCGTGCCCCACGCCCGGGAGGCCACCCTGGAGTGGTGGCCCGAGGGATCCCGGGTCAGCCACTTCGTTTCCCTCTTCGGCCATTTCCAGCCGGGTATGTGGGAGGTGTACCTGGAGGGCGCCCTACGCACCGGCTTCTATCCGGCCCTGTTCACCGATACCCTGGGTTATGGCGGGTACCTCTATACCGGCTATACCCGGGGAACCTGGACCCTGAGCCTGGAACTGGAAGCCCTGCAGCGGTTCCAGCACCCCTACCTGTTGCCGCCAGCCGTGGACCACTACGGCGTGTACCTGACTAATGGGGATCACGAGCAGGGCCTGGGGATCACCCTCAGTGGCCGACCGGCCCCGCGTACCGAGATGACCCTGCACCTCTCCCGCCTGCAGGGCCAGTATCTTCACCAGGACGCCTGGATCCAGGAAGCCTACGCAGCCCTGCAGTCCACCCTGGGGTCCCACAACCTCCACGGCTCAGCGGATTGGATCCGCTTTGAAAACGCCTGGGCCGCTGGCCTGTATCACCGGAGGGAACTCACCCTGGAGATGGGCTGGATGGCCCCGGTGCTCCATCGGTATGGACTGGACCTCAAGTACCAGCACCGTCGGCGGGAGGACCGGGAGAATGCCGGGCTGCTGCGATACACAGATACCGATCTCACCTTGGGGCTCTCCCGATACCCCTGGGTGGACCTGGCGGTGGTGTGGCAGCGTCGGTTTGGGGACACCACGGCCACCTGGACCCGTCTGGATGCCTTTGTGCACCTGGGCAACCGCTGGGACCTGGCCCTGACCTGGGGGCGGCAGCGGCAGGACCTGGTGTGTTCCGGTGGCGTCTGCCGCTACGAACCCGAGTTTGACGGCCTCCGCGCCAAACTCCTCCTGCGGTTCTGAAGGAGTACGCCCGTTGTTCCTCCTGCACTGGGATGGTCCTGGTCCCCTCCTTGATCACAATTTGGTGGTGTCGGAAAAATTGGGCCCTGGCCTATAGCAGTTCGCGTTCCACGAAGCCGACATCCACGCGGCCCTGCTGGAAGGTGGGATGCTGTAGGAGTTTCAGGTGGAACGGGATCGTGGTCTTGACCCCCTCCACATAGAACTCCTCCAGGGCCCGGATCATGCGACGAATCGCCCGGGGCCGGTCCTCGTCGTGGACGATGACCTTGGCCAGCAGGGAGTCGTAGAAGGGGGGCACGATGTAGCCTTGGTAGATGTGGGTGTCCACCCGCACGCCCGGTCCGCCGGGCAGGTGGAGTTTTTCAATGCGGCCAGGTGTGGGAGCGAAGCGGTTCTCGGGGTCCTCGGCGTTCACCCGGACCTCTATGGCGTGGCCGGTGAGCCGGATGTCCTCCTGGCGGAAGGGCAGGGGTTCGCCGGCGGCCACCAGGATCTGGGTTCGCACCAGGTCAATCCCCGTGACGAACTCGGTGACCGGGTGTTCTACCTGGAGCCGGGTGTTGAGTTCAATGAAGTAGAAGTCGCCCTCCGGGGTGACCAGGAACTCAAAGGTGCCCACCGAGGTGTACCGGAGGGCCCGGGCGCCGCGGAGGGCGGCCTCCTGCATCCGCTCGCGGAGCTCCGGGTCCACGGCGGGGGATTCCTCCAGGAGTTTCTGGTACCGTCGTTGTACCGAGCATTCCCGTTCTCCCAGGGCCACCACCTGGCCGTGCCGGTCTGCGGCGATCTGGATTTCCACATGGCGGGGGCGTTCCAGGTACTTTTCCATGTACAGGCCGGGGTCGCCGAAGGCGCTCTGGGCTTCCATGCGGGCGATGCTCATGGCCGGGGCCAGTTCTTCGGCCGAGCGGACGATGCGCATGCCGCGGCCGCCGCCGCCCATCCGGGCCTTGAGGATCACGGGAAAGCCCCCGCTCCTTTGGATCCATTCCAGGGCGTGTTCGGGGGTGTCCGTGGCCTCGTCGGTGCCGGGCACCACCGGCACCCCCACCTCCTGCATGACGCGTTTGGCGGCCAGTTTGTCGCCCGCCAGTTCCATGGTCTCGGGCTGGGGACCGATGAAGACGAAGCCGTGCTCCTCCACGATGCGGGCGAAGTCCGGGCTTTCGGCCAGGAACCCGTAGCCCGGATGGATGGCGTCCACCCCGGTGATCTGGGCCGCACTCAGGATCTGGGGGATGTTCAGGTAGCTCTTGCGGACATCGGGCGGGCCCACGCATACGGCGTAGTCGGCCAGGGCCACATGCAGACTGTCGCGGTCGGCCTCCGAGTAGATGGCCACGGATTCAATGCCCAGTTCCTTGAGGGCGTAAATGATGCGAACGGCAATCTCCCCGCGATTGGCCACGAGCACACGCTGGAACATCGTCGTCTCAGAGGGTGAGGTTGACCTCGGTTTCCCGGTCAAACAGGTGGATGTGCTGGGTGTCCACGAAGACCTCCTGGGTGCTGCCCTCCGGAGGGATGTCGCGCGGGGTGATCCGGGAGATGAAGGTCACCTCGTCCACGGAGTAGTACACGAGCACCTCGTTGCCCAGGGTCTCCTTGAGGTCCACCCGGGCCTGGAAGGAGGGTTCGTAGCCCTGGCGGAAGGCCCCGTGGTAGATGTGCTCAGGTCGCACCCCCAGGTAGACGGCCTGGCCGGGCTTCACCTTTCCCCTGAGGTCCTCGGGCAGGGGCAGGTCCATGTAGGCGTTCTTGAAGTGCAGCCGGCCCTCCCGTTCCTCCACGGTGCCCTCAAAGAAGTTCATCGGGGGAGAGCCGATGAAGCCGGCCACGAACTTGTTGGCCGGTTTGAAGTACAGCGTGATGGGATCGGCGATCTGCTGGATCGTGCCGTTGTTCAAGAGCACGATCTTGTCACCCAGGGTCATGGCTTCCACCTGATCGTGGGTCACATAGATGGAGGTGGCCTTCAGGCGTTTGTGGAGTTTGGCCAGTTCCGCCCGCATGTGGACGCGCATCTTGGCGTCCAGGTTGGACAGGGGTTCGTCAAACAGGAACACCTTGGGGTGCCGGACGATGGCCCGGCCCAGGGCCACCCGCTGGCGTTGGCCGCCCGAGAGCTGCCGGGGCTTGCGGTCCAGCAGGTGTTCAATGCCCAGGATCTTGGCCGCTTCCAGCACGCGCCTTTTGATCTCCTCCCTGGGGACCTTGCGCATCTTCAGCCCGAAGGCCATGTTGTCAAAGACATTCATGTGGGGGTAGAGGGCGTAGTTCTGGAACACCATGGCGATGTCCCGATCCTTGGGGGGCAGGTGGTTCACCACCTGGCCGTCAATCAGGATCTCGCCGGAGGTGGCCTGTTCCAGGCCGGCGATGAGCCGGAGGGTGGTGGTCTTGCCGCAGCCCGAAGGGCCCAGGATCACGACGAACTCGCCGTCCTCCACCTTGAAGGACACATCCCTGACGCCCACCGCCCCGTTCTCAAAGATCTTGGTGACCTTCCTCAGTTCAACTTCCGCCATGACGAACCCCCAGAAGGTTAAAGATGCGGATCAGGGTTTCCTTGAGCTGGTGCCTGGGCACCACGAGGTCAATCATGCCATGTTCCCGCAGGAACTCCGAGGTCTGGAACCCCGGAGGCAGCTGCTGTTTGATGGTATCCCGGATCACCCGGGGGCCGGCGAAGCCCAGCAGGGCCCCGGGTTCCGCCAGGAGGATGTCCCCCAGGGAGGCGAAGGAGGCCATGACCCCGCCCATGGTGGGATCGGCCAGGATGGTGATGTAGGGAAGCCGGGCCTCGTGGAGTTCCACCACGCCCACCACGGTTTTGGCCATCTGCATCAGGGAGAGGATGCCCTCATGCATCCGGGCGCCGCCTCCCGAAGCGGTCAGCGACACGAAGGGCCACCGGTGTTCCAGGGCGTGCCGTACCCCTCGCACGAACTTCTCGCCCACCACCGACCCCATGGATCCCCCCAGAAACCGGAAGTCTGTCAGGAAGAGGACGGTGGTGTACCCTCCGATGGTGGCCACCCCCACCCGGGCCGCCTCCCGGAGGCCGGTCTTCTGCTGGGACTTCTGAACCTTCTCCGGGTACTGGGGGAACTCCAGCGGGTCCCGGGGTGCCAGGTGGGCGGCGATCTCCTGGTCAAAGTCGCCCGAGTCGGTGAGGATGCGCAGGTACTCCGGGATGCCGATTCGGAAGTGATACCCGCAGTGGGGGCACACATGCAGGTTTTCTTCCAGTTTGGGCAGGTACAGGAGTTCCCCGCACTTCTTACACTTCAGCCACTTGCCCGACGGGATCTCGCGGGGCTTCAACTCCTCGGGCTTACGGGACCGGAAGAACATCGTTCCGACAATTATAACCGTGCCGCAGGGGCGACACAAAGGCCCTTCTCTCTGGCCTGTGGGCCTCAGGCACGCCGTTGTCGGTGGTGCAGGAGGGCCACAGGGGCCAGCAACAGGAGATCGCCCAGGGTGGCGGCCAGCCGGGTGATCAGGGCGGCCAGGGGCGCCAGACCCGGGCCGAGGACGGGCTCCAGGGCCACGGTGAGCACGCCCTCGCGCACCCCCAGCCCTCCGGGGGCGAAGGGGGCGAGAAGCCCCAGGATCCAGGCCAGGGCAAAGGCGGTGAGCAGTGCCGTATAGGGCAGGTGCAGTCCGAAGGAGCGGAGGAACAGGTAGTGGCCCAGCACCCGCAGGGCCCAGACGGCCAGGAACACCAGGAACCACAGGAGCAGGTGCCGGTAGTCCCACCGGACCCGGGGCGCCTCCCGGCCCAGCCGTCGCAGGGCTGCGCGGAGCAGTGCGGGATGGAGCGCCAGGAAGAAGAGAAGGAGCACCAGCACGGGCATCCAGGCGGGCACCCGGGGCAGGGTGGGGAACCAGGCCCGGGTGAGGGCCGGCAGGGTCACGAGGCCCCAGGCCAGGCCTGCCATGAGGTCCAGGACCATCTCCACGGTGACGCTCCAGAGGACGAGGCTCCGGCGTCCTTCCGGCACCAGGTACATCCGGCCCAGCACCACCCACACCTTGCCGGGCAGGTATCGGCCCATGCGAGAAAGGGCCCAGGCGTAGTAGGCCCGGCCCGGGGGCAGGTGTTCGCCCGTGCGGCTCAGGATGTCGCGCCACACGAAGGGCATCACCGAGTTGGCCAGGGCCAGGAGCGAAAGGCCTGCGAGGGCCCAGAGGGGGGAAAAGTGCCAGGGATACGCCCGCAGGACATCCAGGTGCTGCACCACCCGGTACACCACGAAGGCCACCAGGGCCAGCACCAGAGCCTGACCCAGCCAGCGCCACCAGGTTCTTCGGGAACTTGGGGAGGAGGTCGTCAAGGGATCAGTAGCGTTCCACCGGGTACCGCCAGTCCTTGTCCAGGCACATGGAGGAGATCCGGGTGATGGTGGGGGTGCGACGTTTGTGCTCGTTGCGGATCACCCGCTGGTAGATGTCCTGTACGGCCTCTTCGGGCAGGTCCAGTACCCGGGCGGTTTCGCGTACCGAGAGTTCCAGATCCACCAGGCAGAAGAGCACGCGGTCAATCTCGGCGTAGGTGTGGCCGAGTTCCTCCTCGTCGGTCTGGCCCTTCCAGAGGCCGGCCGAGGGTTTTTTCTTGATGATGTTGGCGGGCAGACCCAGGTACTCCGCCAGTTGCCACACCTGGGTCTTGTAGAGGTCGCCGATGGGATAGAGGTCCGCGGCCAGGTCGCCGTACTTGGTGCCATAGCCCAGCAGCAGTTCGGTCTTGTTGGA
>CAZXAO010000033.1:0-12934 GCA_964638465.1 uncultured bacterium
AGGAGCGCCTTCCGGCGCGAACTCCCCGGACCCCATCGTCACGGGTCGTTTCCCTCTCCGGGGTCCCCCCGGGATTTTCAAGGAAAATCCCGGGGGTGGTCTCCGGGGTCCCCACGGGATTTTCGGAGAAAATCCCATGGGGTGAGTCCTGTAGGAGCCATCCCGTGAAGGGAGAGCCCCCCAGGGGTTGCCCTCCGGAAACAGGAACGGGGGCCGCCCCTTGACAATCTCTTTGCTGCACACTATACTTTGCAACACAAAGTTAGGAGCGACCATGCGGCTGGAACCCTTAGACCCGGTGATCCACGAACGCGTGCGGTTGGGCATCCTGGGCCTTTTAGCCCAGGCGGAGGAACTGGCCTTCGGCGAACTGAAGGCCGCCCTGGAGGTCTCGGACGGCAACCTGGCGTCCCACCTGCGGATCCTGGAACGCGAGGGCATCGTGGCCGTCCGCAAGACCTTCGTGGGACGACGCCCCCGCACCTATTACCGGCTCACCCCGGAGGGCCGCCGGCGGTTTCTCCAGTACCTGGCCGCCCTTCGGCAACTCCTGGAAACCCTGCCCAAGGAGGAGGAAACCCCATGAACCGTTCTCACCCCAGGATGCAGGACCTGCTGGACACCGTGGATGTGCTGCGCCTCGTAGCCCAACGAGGGCAGCAGGAACTCCACGGCTTCAGCTGGTACATGGTGGTCTGGGGCCTGTACGCGGCCCTGAATCTCTCCCTGGAACTCCTGATCCACCGGTCCTACTGGTACCCCCTGCTGTTCGTGGCCTTCTTCTTCAGCACCCTGCCCGTCGCCGGCCTGCTGACCTCCCTCGGGATCTGGCTTGCCGTCCTGGCGATCACCTCGGGCGCCTACGCCCTGAGCCACAATGCCGTCCTCGCCCTGGTGGTCCTGGTGCTCGGTGCCACCGGCGGGTACCTGGTGGCCTACCGCATCGCCATCCGCCGGGGTCGGTACCGCCCGCTGCCCCTGAAGGTGGCCCTGGCCCCCCGCCTGGGCTGGGCCTGGGGCATGGTCATGGCCGGGATGGCCCTGGTGTTCTGGAACCTGACCCGCCTGGTCCCCGAGCACCAGATCGGCACCCTGAGCCTCCTCCTCTGGGGCTACGCCCTGGGCGTGGGTCTGTTCCTCTCCGGTATCCTGCACCCGGGCTTTTTCTGGCTCGGTATCGCCGCCCTCTTCGGCATCCCCCTGGCCACGGCCCTCAGCCCTGTGGTGGGCTCCTGGGCCTATGTGGCCATTGCCCTGGCCATGGCCGCCTTCGGGGCCTACCTCCGGAGCCAGACCCGTCATGAGTCTTCTGGTCGTTCTGTCCCTCAGCCTGACCGTGCCTGAGGTGTGGCAGGCGGGCCGGCAGATGGACCCCCAACGCCTGCAGGAGGTCCACCACCAGGCCCGGGCACAGCTCGGGACGCAGGATACCCCCCGGAGCCGGCTGCTCGTGGCCCTGGTGGACCTGTACCGGATCCAGCGGGCCCTGGCCACCGGCCACCCGGAGACCGCCCGGGTGGCCCTCCAGGAGGCCCGCACCCTGCTGGAGGCCCTTCCCGAGGCAGAACGCACAGCCGACCTCTGGGCCTTCCTGGGCAACCTCTACGGCACCGCCCTGGCCCTTTCGCCCTGGTACCGGCTGCCGGGCCTGGGCCGCCAGGCCGCCCGGGCGTTGCAAAAGGCCCTGCAACAGGACTCCCTGAACCCCCGCGTGTGGCTCTTCCTGGGGATCCAGGCCTTTTACACGCCCCCGCTCTTCGGCGGTGGCCCGGAGAAGGCCCTGCGCCGGCTGGATCGTGCCCTCCACCTGTACCAGCAACGTCCCCTGGACCCCTTCTGGGGCCGCTGGGGGGAGGATCTGGCCCTTTTGTACCGGGCCCGGACGCTGTACCGCCTGGGCCGGTCCGCCGAGGCCCTACAGACCCTCCAGCAGTGCCTTCGGCGCTATCCCGATTTCCAGGAGGCCCACCACTGGGCCACAACCCTTTTCCCAACCCTGGAGGTGAACCCATGAACGCTGTTCTCTTCCCCCTACTGGTGCTCCTCCTGGCCCCTGGTGCCGGTGCAACGGCCGGCGCCGGTGGCTTCGGAGGCTATGCCCTGGGCCTGACCTGGCCCGGACTCTCGGACCTGCAGCAACGCCTGGAAGCCCACGGGTTCCAGGTGCCCGCCACGGCCGTCACCCAGGGTGGTGGTGGCTACGGCTTTGGCCACGGCTGGATCATCGGTGGCTTTGGTTTCGGAGGCAGCCTGACGGCCGAGGGGAACGGCGAGACCGCCGAAATCTCCCTGGGCGGCGGCGGCGTTGAGATGGGCCGGATCTGGCACCTGGGCCCGGTGTGGACCGCCCTCACCGGCTTCCTCGGCGGCTACGGCCTGGATCTTACGGTCCGCCCGGATCTGGGATCTGTGGACTTTGATAGCCTGCTCGCCCACCCCCGCCGGATCGCCCGCCTGAGCACCGGGAGCCTGCTGGCGGGCCTGGGCGTCCTGGGAATCCTGCCGGTGACTTCCTGGTTCCACCTGGGATTTCGGGCCCACCTGGCCCTGACGCCCCTGGGCTCCTGGCGCCTGGAGGATGGGGCCGATCTCCACAACGCCCCGGACCCGAGCCGCTGGCACACCGCGGTGCAGGTGATGTTCCTCTTCGGTGGCCTCTCGCCGGGAACCTCCTGACGGCCGGTCGGTGCCCTCCGCAGGCCTTGGCAACGCCCGGGGGACCTCATACAATTGGAACATGAGACCCCTGGTGCTGAACCTGGACTTTGCGGAGGGCACCGACCGGCTGGTGGCCACCGGTGGCGCCTGGGGCCAGGCCCTCCAGATCCCCGTTCATCTGGTCCACATCCTCACGCCCCCAACCCCCGTGGTGGACCCCGGCGTGTACGGGATGACCCCCGTAGACTTCCTGTCCTCCCTGCGACAGACGGCCCTGAACCGACTCCGGGAGTTCGCCCGTCGGCTGCCCGGAGACCTACCGGAGGTCCACCTGGAGGTGCTGCTGGGCCACCCGGTGGACACCTTCCTGGAATACCTGCACCAGCATCAAGGCATTGGGGGGTTCCTGTGCCGTCACGCCGACCCCCTGACCCGGTTCCTCTGGGGCAACCTGGCCATCAAGGTGGCCCGAAAGGCATCGGAACCCGCCCTGCTGCTTCCGGAACGTGGGGACTCGTACCCCCTGGTGCCCGAACGCATCCTGGTGCCCGTGGACTTCTCGTCCGCCTCCCGCCGCGCCCTGGAGACCGCCTGGCATCTGGCCCGGGCCTTCCCGGTTCGTCAGCTGGACCTCCTGCATGTGCTCCTGGACGCGCCCCCGCCCGGGGTACCCCCGGAGATGCTCAAAACCCTGGAGGGCCTCCAGGCCGAGGCCGAACAACGGGCTGAAACCCTCCTGGCCCAATGGACCGAGGAAACACACCGCCAAACCGGTGCCCAGAGCCAGGCCCTCCTGGTGGAGGGCCTGCCCGCCCAGGTGATCACCCAGCAGGCCCGGGAATACCACCTGCTGGTCATGGCCCGCCGGGGCCAGTCGCCGGCAGAACGCGTGCTCCTGGGCAGCGTGGTGGAACAGGTCGTAGAAACCCTGCCCGTGCCCCTGTACCTCGTAGAACGGTAACCCCTCCGGCTTGGCCTCGTCCCCGGCGTGCTCTATCCTAAGGCCTCCATGGCCTCCAGGAAGAAACTGCTCATCGTAGAGTCCCCCACCAAGGCCCGGACCCTGAAGGGATACCTGGGCCGGGGCTTTGAAGTGCTGGCCTCCAAGGGGCATGTCAAGGACCTTCCCCCGCGGGAGTTCGGGGTGGACCTGGAACACGGGTTCCAGCCCAAGTATGTCACCGTTCGGGGCAAGGGCGAGGTGCTGCGGACCCTCCGGAAACATGCCCGGCAGGCCGACGAGATCTACCTGGCCTCCGACCCTGACCGGGAGGGCGAGGCCATCGCCCACCACATCGCCCAGGAGATCCAGAAGGCCGGGGTCCCTGCGGACCGGATCCATCGGATCCTGCTCTTTGAGATCACCCGCGAGGCCGTGCGCGAAGCCCTCCGGAATCCCGGCACCATTGACGAGCACAAGGTGCTGGCCCAACAGGCCCGCCGCATTCTGGACCGCATCGTGGGCTATAAGGTGTCGCCCCTCCTCTGGAAGGTGCTCTACCGGGGCCTCTCCGCCGGCCGGGTGCAGACCGTGGCCCTGCGGCTCCTGGTGGAACGGGAAAAGGAAATCCAGCAGTTCGTTCCCCGCACCTACTGGCTCGTCGTTGCCCGGTTCCAGCATCAGGGCGTGGACTTCAAGGCCAGCCTCCGGGAGGTGGCCGGCGAACCTGTCAAGTCCTTTGATCGCAAGGAGGACGCCGAAGCCCTGATCCAGCGGCTGGAGGGGGTGCCCTTTGAGGTGACCGCCGTGCAGCGCCGTGCCCGCACGGTGCAGCCGCCGCCGCCCTTTAAGACCTCCACTTTGCAGCAGGCGGCCAACCAGGCCTTTGGCTTTCCGGCCCGCCGCACCATGCAACTGGCCCAGCAACTCTACGAGGGCGTGGAGATCCCGGGTCTGGGCACCCGCGGCCTCATCACCTACATGCGCACCGACTCCGTTCGTCTGGCCGATAAGGCCGTGGAAGCCCTGCGCGAGACCCTGGCCCGGGTGTTCGGCCCGACGTACCGGAATCCCCGTCGCCGCACCTATGCCGACCGGGGCCGCGTCCAGGGCGCCCACGAGGCCATCCGACCCACGGACCCCTTCCTGACCCCCGAGGACCTGCGCGGCAAACTGCCCGAGGACCTCTGGAAACTCTACGATCTGATCTGGCGGCGTGCCGTGGCCAGCCAGGCCCGCCCTGCCCGCCTGGAGATCACCACCGTGCACCTGGTCGCAGAGGACACCCGCTGGCAGGCCGAGGGCCGCCAGCTGGCCTTTGACGGCTTTTACCGCATCCTCGGCGAACACCCCCGCCAGGTGGACCTCCCTTCCCTGGAAGTCGGGCTCCACCTGCAGCCCAAGGCTCTGGACCTGGAAGAGCGGCAGACCGAGCCACCCCCCCGGTACACCGAGGCCTCCCTGGTGAAGACCCTGGAGGAACTGGGCATCGGCCGACCGTCCACCTATGCCCCCACCATCGCCACCCTCAAGGAGCGCAAGTATGTGGAGTCCCGGGGCCGCGTACTCGTCCCCACCAAACTGGGGATCCTGGTCACCGACCTCCTGATCCCCCGGTTCCCCGAGATCTTTGACTACCGGTTCACGGCCCGCATGGAGGAGGAACTGGACCAGGTGGAGGCCGGCGAACGCACCTGGCAACAGGTGCTGGAGGAGTTTTACCGGGAGTTCAAACAATCCCTGGACCAGGCCACCGAACACTTGGAGGAGATGAAACGGGAGACCGTGGAGGAGACCCAGGAGACCTGCCCTCTGTGCGGTGCGCCCCTGGTGGTCAAATGGGGCCGCTACGGCACCTTCCTGGCCTGCTCGCGGTTCCCCGAGTGCCGGTACACCCGGCCCCTCCAGCAGGAGGTGTACCCCGGGGTCACCTGTCCGGTATGTGGCAAGCCCATGGTGATCAAACAGGGCCCCCACGGCCGGTATCTCGCCTGTGTGGACTACCCCCGGTGCAGGGGCACCCGGCCCATGCCTGCCGGGATCTCGTGTCCCAAGTGCGGCGCCCCGGTCATTGAACGCCGGAGCAAGAAGGGACGGGTGTACTACCGGTGTTCCAATCCGGCCTGTGATTTCGTGCTCTTCCAGAAGCCGGTCAATCAACCGTGCCCGAAGTGTGGGCACCCCTTCCTGGTGGTGAAACGCCGGCGGGGGGGTAAGGAGGTGTGGGTGTGCCCGGCCTGTAAGCACGAGGTGAAGCCCGCAGATTCTCCGCCGGCCGAGGCCTCCGAGACCCGGGAGTCCTGACGCCCTGCGGTGCGTCCGCTGCCCTTTGGTGGATCGTGGGGAGGAGATCTACCAGGCGCCCCCGCCCCCACCGCCGATGCCTCCGCCGGCGGATCCGCCGCCGGAGACGCCGCCCCCGCGGCTTGCCGCCGAGAACACGCTCTGGAAGGATCCCAGGGTGCTGGCGAAACTGGCCCCAAACTCGTGGAGGCTCAGGGGCTCGCCCGTGGTGGACTGGCACCAGGTGGGACTCTGGCTCAGGAGGCCGTCAAACACCTCCAGCAGACGGTGTTCCAAGCCGAACACCAGGGCATAGGGCAGCAGGCGGGAGAAGTAGGCGTCGGCGTCGCGGCCCATCTGGCGGATCTGGTCCTGCTCCACGCGTCGCAGGAATTCTTCAAACCCCTTGAGTTCCAGATACTTCTGAACCCCCCGCCGGGTCTTTCGGGGCATGATGGGGCTGAAGAGGAGCACGAGGACGCCCGAGAGGGCCAGGGAGAACATCATGGGCACCGGGATCCATCCGGCCACGGCCAGGGCGAAGCTCGCCACGATGGTCAGAAGGCCCAGGCTGAAGACGGTGGTCCGCACCCGGCTCGGTCGCATCGGGAAGTAGCCCGCCTGGACCCCCACCTGCTCAAAGGTCTTCAGGAGTTTGCTTACCTTTCCCCGCAGGCGTTGCCGGAGGTCCTTCTGGTCCACCACCTGGCCGGCTTCGCGGGGCCACGGGAACAGGGCGCCCAGGAGTTCCCGCTCGTGGGTCTTCAGGCCAGAGAAGTCGGGATTCAGCAGATGGAACCGAAAGCGATGCAGGGTGAAGAAAAGCACCCGGACGGGTTCCACCTCCAGCCTCAGGTAGCCCCGGCGGGCCAGGTCCAGGGCGGTGGCGGCCAGGTCCCGGGAGTTCGCCCGTTCGTCCAGAAGTACGCCGGCCTCGCCGGGCGTCAGATCCTCAGGGGGATCGTAGCGAACCACCACACTGCGGCGGACCGCCGGGTCGCGGCCCCAGCGGTGCCACGCGCCCAGGAGCAGGAGCAGCACGCCCAGGGGCAGCACCAGGAACAGGTTATCCTCCAGCAGGTGGATCCCCTGGAGCAGGGGATCCGGGCCGACGAAGAACCCTCGGGGGAAGGCCACCCAGACGGTAAGGGCCCGGCCGGGCAGCACAGCCTCCTGGGGTTCAAACACGAGGTGACGGGCGTCCAGGGGCCGGGCCGGGATTCGGGCCTCCCGGCTGCCTGGTGGCCCCAGCCAGGCGTGGGCCGCCTCGTAGGGCGTGTCCGGCGGCAGGGTAACCACCACCCGCCCCCGTTCCAGGGGCACCGACCACTGGGGCCCGATGGCGTTGAAGTAAAGGTACACGCGGTCGCCCTTCGCGTCCAGGCCGTAGCGGACGGTGTACACCAGGTCGTAGTGGGCCACCTCCTGGAGCCAGCGATGGGGGGAGCCAATGCGGATCACCAGGTTGCGGCCCTGGAGCCGCACCTGATAGGGTTCGGGCTGGCCGTTCCGGAGAACCTCCAGCGGACGCACCCGGAGATTCTGGAAGAGCACCCCCCGGCGGTAGAACACCGGAATCTGGCGATAGATGCCGTGGTGCGGGTCCTGCCGGAAGTCCACGGTGTAGTGTTCGTGGACGGTGAGGGAGTGGTCGGAGTGCACTTCAACCTGGATCTCATAGGCGGGAATCCGCCAGGCCAGGAGGACCAGGAGGAGGGGTTCAAGCATCAAAGGAGACCTCGGGGCGGGCCTCTTCGGCTTCGGGGATGTCAAAGTACTCGGCGGGAGCGAAGCCGAAGAGCCGGGCCACGATGTTGCCCGGGAACTGTTCCCGGCGGATGTTGTAGTCCCGGGCCACGGCGTTGTAGTAGCGGCGTGCCATGAGCAGGTCGCGTTCAATGTCCGCCAGTTGGCTCTGCAGGTCCAGGAAGTTCTGGTTGGCCTTGAGATCCGGATAGTTCTCGGCCACGGCAAACAGCTGTCGCAGGGCCCGGGTGAGCATTCCCTCGCCCGGGGCGATCTCGCCGGGGCCGGTGCCGGCGGTGGCCTGAGCCCGGGCCCGGGTGACCTCCTCCAGCAGGTGCCGCTCGTGTTTCATGTAGCCCCGGACGGTTTCCACCAGGTTGGGGATCAGGTCCCATCGGCGTTTCAGGTGGGCTTCCACATCGGCCCAGGCGTTCTGCACGCGGTTTCGCAGGGCCACCAGGGCGTTGTACTGCGCCACGGCCCAGAATCCCACCCCCACTCCCAGGATCAGGAGAATCCAGAAGGCCATAGACACCTCCCCGATTTACGGCCTGAGTATAGACGGCCGGCCGGGGGGCTGCAAGGTGGGCACCGGGCCTCAGGGCCGGAGGTGTTCGGGGTCAAAGGGGGGTGTGAGCACCCCGATTTCGGTGACGAATCCGGTGATCAGATCACCGGGGGTGATGTCAAAGGCGTAGTTCAGCACCTCCACCTCCGGGGCGGCCACTGCGCAGTCCTGGAACCGCCGTACCTCCTCGCCGCCCCGTTGTTCCACCGGGATCTCGCGGCCCGAGGCCAACGAGAGATCAAAGGAGGAAAGCGGAGCGGCCACATAGAAGGGCACGCCGAACTGGCGGGCGGCCAGGGCCAGGGAGAGGGTGCCGATCTTGTTGGCCGTATCGCCGTTGCGGGCGATACGGTCGGCTCCCACGACCACCAGGTCCACCTGGCCCAGGGACAGGAGGAAGGGGGCCACCGAGTCCACGATGAGCCGATGGGGCACGCCGGCCCGCCCCAGCTCGTAGGTGGTCAGCCGGGCTCCCTGGAGCCAGGGACGGGTCTCGGGCACATAGACCATCTGCAGCCGGCCTGCCTCGTGGGCCCGATAGAGGATACCCAGGGCCGTACCGATGCCCGGGGTGGCCAGCCGGCCGGTGTTGCAGATGGTGAGCACCCGGGCCCCCTCAGGGACCAGGGGCAGGCCGTGGCGGGCAATGGCCTCACATCGGTCCCGTTCCTCGGTTTCCAGCTGCCGCGCCTCGGCCTCCACGGCCCGGGGCAGGTGTTCCGCCGGGGTCTCCTGGATCACCCGCTGAAGCCGGTCCAGGGCCCAGTGCAGGTTCACCGCCGTGGGGCGGGCGGTGGCCAGGTGTTCGGCAGCCCGGAGGAGCCGTGGACGAAGATCGGGATCCCGGGCGTGCCAGTAGGCCTCCGCCGCCAGGCCGTAAGCCGCAGTGACGCCGATCAGGGGCGCACCGCGCACCACCATCTCCCGGATGGCGGCGTGGGCCGCCTCCGCACTGCGCACCTCCAGGTACCGCTCCTCCCGGGGCAGCACCCGCTGATCCAGGAGGATCAGGCGACCCGGTTCGTACCGCAGGGGACGCAGTTCATCGGGCATGACGCCGCAGATTCTCCACGATCTCGTAGGTGAGCCGCAGGGAGCCCAGCCGGATGTTCTTCTTGGCACCGTGGAAATCACTGCCACCGGTCTTCAGGAAGCCGTGTTCGTCGGCGAAGCGTTCCCAGAAGGCCATCTCCTCGGGCGAATGGTCCGAGTGCCACACCTCAATGCCGGCCAGGCCGTGTTCCTTGAGGGACAGGATAAAGTCCGGGTTCTTGTAGTACGCCGGGTGGGCCACCACGGGCACGCCCCCGGCGCGTCGGATCAGGGCCACGGCCTCCCGGGGCTTCATCTTGTACTTGGGCACATAGGCCGGACTGTCGTAGCCCAGGTACTTCTGGAAGGCCTCGCGGAAGTCGTGCACATACCCCTTTTCCAGCAGGGCCTGGGCGATGTGGGGCCGGCCGATGGCCCCGTGGCCGGCGATCTCCCGGATCCGATCCAGGTCCAGGTAGACCTCCAGGTCGCGGAGCCGCCGCACGATCTTTTCGGCCCGCTCCTCGCGGACCCGGCGGAAGAGGGCGAGTTTTTCCAGGAGCTCGGGATGCTGGAGGTCCAGACAGTACCCCAGGATGTGCATGTCCACGCCGTCTTCCTCGGTGGACAACTCCACGCCGGCGATCACCTCCACGCCGTACTCAAAGCCGGCGCGGCGAGCGGGTTCCACGCCGGAAACCGTGTCGTGGTCGGTGACCGCAATGGCCGAAAGCCCCACCGACCGGGCCAGCCGCACCAGTTCCTCGGGGGACACCGTGGAATCCGAGTGGTTCGTGTGGGTGTGTAGATCCACGAAGCGCATCATACGCCCAGGTTCTCCAGGAGTTTTTCCATCAGGCCGGGTTCCCGCTCCTCCCAGGTCTGCCGCAGCTGCTGCAGTTCCTGGAGGGTCTTCTGACGGTACGCTTCGTCCTTGATGCCGGCCAGGTTGATGCGGACATTGAGCTCGGCGCCCACCAGGGCAGCCCGGGCCTGTTGCAGGGCGGTGCCCACATCGCTCAGGGCGTTGGGATTGCCGTGTTCCAGCAACACGGCGGCGGGCTCCAGGGTCTGCACCGCCTGCCGCAGGGTCTCCAGGGGCACCTCGGCGGCCCGCTTCAGGGCCTGCTGCAGAGCCTCCCGGCGGGTCCGCTTCTCCTCGTCCGTGCTGCGGGGCATCCGCAGGGCCGTCATCACCTGGTTGAAGGCCTCGGTGTCCTCCTGGATCAGGGCCTGGGCCCGCTGGAACCCCCGGGTCAGGGGGGCCAGAAGGGGTTGAACGGCGGCGTGGTGTTCCTGCAGTTTCTTGGACTTCAGGGTCAGGCGACTCACCATGAGGAGAAGGGCATAGGCCTGGGCCAGGGAAAGGGCCGAGGCCGCACCGCCGCCCGGCGTGGGGTCCGAAGAGGCCAGGGCTGCCAGGTAGTGGCTCAGGGGATCCGCCTGGGCCAGCCGGGCCTCAATGATCTGGTCCGGCTGGAAGTTCTCCAGTTTCAGGTAGAAGTCGGCCACCTGCACCAGGGCCTCCTGGGGCACCAGGCCCACGATCTCCGAGCCCACCACGGGCACGCCATAGCGGTCGGCGTAGAGTTTCACCAGTTCGTAGGCGGCGTAGATGGGGGTCTTCTTGTAGTCCACCAGATTCATGGACACCTGCACGAGGCCCCGTTCCTTGAGTTCAAACCCCAGGGCCTTCACGAAGGCCAGGCCGCCGCCCCGGGCCCGCACCCGCTTGGCGATCTGTTTGGCCACCGAGAGGTCCCGGGTGCCCAGGTTGACATTGTAGGCGATCAGGATCTTGCGGGCCCCGATGACCGTGGCGCCGGCCGTGGGATGCAGTTCGGCGGGGCCGAAGTCGGGCTTCCGGCCGGGATCGGTCTTGATGGCCTCCCGGAGGCCCTCAAACTCGCCCTTGCGGATGTGGGCCAGGTTTTTCCGTTCGGGCACGCGGGCGGCCTCCTCGTAGAGGTACACCGGGATCCGGAGTTCTTCGGCCACCCGGCGGCCCAGTTGTTCGGCCAGGGCCACACACTCCTCCATGGTCACCCCCTTGAGGGGCACGAAGGGCACCACATCCGTGGCCCCAATGCGGGGATGCTGACCCTCGTGCTGGTTCAGGTCAATCAGTTCGGCCGCCTTCTGGATTCCGCGGAAGGCGGCCTCCACCGCCGCCTCCGGGGGCGCCACGAGGGTGACCACCGAACGGTTGTGGTCCGGGTCCATTTCCAGGTCCAGGAGGGTGGTCCCGGGGACCGACAGCATGGCCTGCACGATCTGGTCCACCACCTCCCGGCGGCGGCCTTCACTGAAATTGGGCACGACTTCCACGAGTTTTTCCATGGGTAACCTCCTGAGGGTGTAAAGGTAAGGGGCTGCCCCTGGGGTTTCAAGGCACCCACGGCGGCGAGGAGGCCGTTGACCGGCCCCCCTCTTCCACCTGCTCCAGGGTGTGCCAGGGGCGAAACTTCCCCAGGAAGCGACGGGGCCCGGGCTCCCTCACCGTATCCCTGGAAGAAGTCCCCTGCTCTTGAAGAAGCCTTGAAGAAGGGCTCCAGCAGACCCTGCCGTGGGTTCCAGGAACCGTGGGTTTCCCCTGCGACGCCTCCGGGAGTCCGGAGCAACCCCGTTTGCCGGCCGGGGGCCTAAGGGAACCCAGAGCGTGCCTAAGCAGAGAAAAGATGCGGTTCCCTTCGCCTTGGGGGATTTTTCCGGTGGCTTCGGGGGTCCGTTCCCCCCGCAGGGGTTCAATCCCCCTGGATTTCGGCGAGGACGGAAGGGGTGTCCATCAACGCTACCCCCTCCTGTTCCCGCAGGTGTTGGCGGAGCCAGTAGGCGTGTTCCACCCCCACCAGCACCAGCATCCTGCCCTGCGGATGACGGGCAGTGGCCTCCAGGATCCGGTCCAGGAAATGCTGATTCCAGCGTTCCCACCCCGTTTTTTCGTCGTCGCCGAACAGGGCACTCTGGTATCCGTGTTTGATCTCCATGTGGCGGTCGGTTTCAGCGGAGTTCACCTCAGCGGGCGATCGCCACCACCGGAGGAGCACCTGGTACAGGGTATTCACATAGAGGCCGAAGTGTTCCAGGGTATCGGGCGAGCGGCGTTGCAGGTTCTCCACAGCCCGCCGGCCCAGGGCCACGAGTTCCGAGTACAGGGGCTCTTCGGGTTCCAGGGGGACCACCTCCCACGGCAGCGCGTCCAGCAACGGATACACACTCCGGGGATACTCCTGTTTGACGGGCTGGGGGCGCCGGTCCTTCAACTCCTGGGGAGTGAGTTCCACGGCCAGCACCTCGGGGGAGAACCGCTTCAGGATCCGGGTTAGATCCTCAAAGGTGTAGAAGTCCACCTGCCCGTGGAGCTGGTGCAGGGTCGCCAGGACCATCACCTTCATGGGCGTTGCCTCCTCCATCTCCGGGAGCCGGGCCTGGGGGGCCGTTTTCCGGGTGTTGCAAAAACCGGATGGTTCATGGATATCCCTCTCGTCCTTTTGGTCGGTGCCGTCCCGGTGTCCTACCTCTCCGGAGGGCTACCTCGTCCGGGGGTTGTTCCCCGCCGCCGTAGTTCGGGCACCTTCTGGGCCGAAGGCGATGGGTACGCCTTCGGTTCCCTGCCGTTTTTGGCCAGGTGCGGGGCAGGTTTCCCCCGTTCCGGTATGATACGGTGATCTCCGGGCCCTCGCGGGGTGGGGCCCTAAGGGGATCTT
>CAZXAO010000034.1:0-8929 GCA_964638465.1 uncultured bacterium
CCCAAGGGCATGGGAGTGGGGTTTTTCACCGTCCACGGGTGTGTTCAGGGTAGTCTTCGACTTCGGGTAGCAATCCCAAGGGCATGGGAGTGGGGTTTTTCACCGCAGGAAGCCCTTGAAAAGGTCAAATCAACTTTAACCGTAGCAATCCCAAGGGCATGGGAGTGGGGTTTTTCACCGGCGAAGGTGTCAAAGTCAAGGACAATCTTTGTTTTCCCCGTAGCAATCCCAAGGGCATGGGAGTGGGGTTTTTCACCCTGGAACCCCTAAAAGAAGTCCTCCAGTTCATTGCTGGGTAGCAATCCCAAGGGCATGGGAGTGGGGTTTTTCACCGAACAGGGCGAGGAGAAGGCCCCGGGGGTAGGGGGGCTGGTAGCAATCCCAAGGGCATGGGAGTGGGGTTTTTCACCGGAGGCTGGTGGAGAGGCCTGGGAAGTCCGTTGCTACGTAGCAATCCCAAGGGCATGGGAGTGGGGTTTTTCACCCCTGGGCACGACCCCAGGAAGGCGGTCCAGGCCCTTCGTAGCAATCCCAAGGGCATGGGAGTGGGGTTTTTCACCCGTGGGTCCCCTCGGGCTTCTGGCCCAGGGGGTTCCCACCCGCCTTCGGAGGCTGACGGATCTTCCGCCCGTTCCGTGTCCTCCAGAGGCCCGGGTTCCCTTCCAGGATACAGTGCAGTCCCTTGCCACGCAAGGGCTTCGGGCTCCTGGAGGCAGACCCCGGATTTCGGCGGATTTCGCCTGCCTCCGAAAATCTCACGCCTTCTTCCCTGTCAAAGAGCCGTTTTCCCGCTAAAACACATACACATCCGGGTCCTGGTATTCCCGTTGTACCCCCAGGGTCAGGATCCGGTCCCGGATCCCCAGGGGCAACACATAGATGCGGACGGAGTCCTCCTCCTGGTCAATGATTTCCTTGATCCGGGTTTGCAGGGTTTGGATGGTGGGCCTTTCCAGCACGGCTTCAAACACGCTGTACTGGACCCGATACCCGAAGTTCAAGAGTTCCCGGGCCAGGGTGAGCCGGCGTTTATCGTCCGTGATGTCGTAGGCAATGACAACGAAATAGGGCATGGTCCGGCCTCCTGCCTATGGGGGAACAAAGGGTTGATACGGTTCATCCTGGGCGATGGCGCGTTTCAGTCGGAGTACCTGGAACTCCAGGATCCGCCGCAGGGGATGTCGGCGGCCATCTGGCCCCTTGAGGAGATGGTTCATGCGTTGTTCGTAGTGGCGGAAGAACACGGTGCGGGCGCGTTTGTTCAGGAGCCAGCCGCCTTCGGAGGTCTCTACGAAGTCCTCGGGGCTCAGGCGGCGATGAGAGATCAGGTCCAGCACCAGGAGGTCCACCACCGGGTGGCGGAACTCCTCGGCCAGGTCCAGGGCCAGGGCGGCTCGGCCGAAGCGGAACCGGTGGAAGAACCCGAGGTAGGGGTCAAAGCCGTGGACTCGCAGCCAGGAGAAGATCTCTGAGGTCAGAAGGGTGTATCCCAGGGAGAGCAGGCTATTGGTGGGATCCCGGGGTGGGCGGCGGGTGCGTTTCGCGAAACCCCAGTCTTCGGGCAGAGCTTTGCGGAATCCCTGGAAGTAGTGGTGGGTGGCGCGGCCCTCCAGGCCCCGCAGGGAGGAGAACCCCTGGCGGTACTGGACCACGGAGGCCAGGAGGTCCAGGTAGCGGATCTCGGGACCCAGGTCCAGGTGGGGACGGTTCTTCTGGATCCGGAGGAGCACCCGCCGCTGGTTCCGGATCTTCCCTTCAATGGTGGCCTTGGCGAGTTCCAGGGCGCGTTGGGGGTCGTGGAGGACATGGAACTGGCCATAGCGGAACAGGATATCGGGGGTCTCGGGGGGTTCCAGGATGGCCTGGATGCGGCCGTGGGGACTCAAGAAGAACAGGGGGATGCGGTGTTCCAGCAGGAGGTGCAGGGCGGGCACCGTGAACCCGGTGCCCCGGAAGAGCACCACGCGTTCCACGCGATGGACCGGGATCTCGGTCAGCAGGGTCCCGCCCTGGGCCTGGATGCCCAGGCGCTGGCCCCGGCGGACCAGTCGGGTGCCCGGTTCCGTCAGGTAGATCACGGGCATGGCCTAAAGCGGGCTCAGGTGGACGAATCCCATCAGGTGTCCGTTGGCCAGGCGGCGGGTCAGGGGGGCGGGGCTGGATCCTTCCTGTTTGAAGAGTTCGTTGCGCACTCGCCGGCGGAGGTCTTCGGGCAGCAACAGGAACAGGGTGGTGGACAGGAGGCCCTGGCCCCAGCCCAGGCGGGCCACCGGGTCCTGGGAAAAATTCAGGGCCCGGTCAAACTCCTGGGCCCGCAGGTGCTGCCGTTCCTCCTGGAGGAGGTCCTGGGTCATCTCCCGGAGGGTGTTCAGGGGGTGCAGCAGCACCTCCTCGTAGAGGTCCCAGGGGATCCGGGGCCGGGGGTTGGCTTGCTGGAACGTCTGCCACAGGGACCGGTTCAGGGTGAAGGTGACCGTGGTCCGGGTGCCGGGCTTCAGGGCTTCTACGGCCAGAGGACGCCGGCTCGTCCGGGAATCCCGGGCGTGCCGGAGTTTGGCCAGGTTCACGGCGTACACCCGGAGGTCTTCGGGCGCCAGGGGGGGCGAATCCTGAATCTCCCAGATGCGCATCAGGTCGGTATTGGGGCCCTTCCGTTGGAATCCGGCCAGCTGGAAATCCTGGAGCAGGTGGCGATCCATGCCCAGGACTTTGCCCAGGTTCCGGCGGAGGTGTTGCCGGGCCCTTCGGGGGTTTGGCTCGCTGCGAATTCCATCCAGTTTCTGGCGGAGGGGCCGGATCAGGAGACGTTCGCGCTCGGCTTCGGGCAGGCGCTTGAGGAGGCCGTAGAGGACCGCCGTGCGGAACGCGCCCTTCAGGGAGGAGCCCGGCAGATAGGGGTTTCCTTCCGGGGTTTTGATGAAGGCGTGGAGTTCCGGGGGAAAGGTATCGGCGGGCAGGGTATAGGCGGCCACCTGGCGGTAGAACTGCTCGTGGTGCAGACGGTGGCGTTGCAGGAAGGCGGCCAGGGTAAAGTCCCGGCCCTGCTGTTCCATCTGCTCCAGGAAGGGGGCCAGGAGGTTTTGCCGGGCCAGGGCGCGGGCCAGTTTCTGCTCGTGGATCACGAAGAGGGTGCGCCCCAGATGGGCGAAGTCCATGCGGGTGTAGACGGTGCCGCAACCGATGTGCAGGGGGCTCAGCACGGTGAGCCGAAACCGATGGGGCTCAAGCATGGGGCACCTCCGGAAGGCGACAGGGCACGGCAAAGGCCAGGCCGTGGCGGTACAGGGGGTGGGGAGCGGACCAGTCGTGGGGGGTGACCTCCACCAGGCGGCCCGTGGGCTGGACCGGAAACACCGAGCCCTCGCCGAACATCCACAGGGGTCTGCGGAAGGCTTGGTCCTTGGTGAGGGGCGAGAGGGCCCAGCCGTGGCTCCGATAGAGGGTGTAGGAGGACCGGTGCAGAGGGGCCGCCTTCAGGAAATCGGGATCGGGGTTCAGGCCGGAGAGCAGGAGGAAGCCGTGGGGAGGATCCGGCACCTGGAGGGGAAGGGCCTGGGTGTGCCAGGTGAAGCGGCCCATGCCGTAGCTGCGGCGCCCCCCGAGGCCTTCTTCCGCCAGCAGATTCAGGGCGGCCGAGAACCGTTCCTGGATCTCAGGCGGGGTGTGGGAGAAGTCCACCAGGAAGAAGAGGCCGGCTTCGGAGGAAAAGGAGGTGGCGCCCACATAGTAGATCTGGCTTCGGAAGGCAGCATGGCCCAGGAAGACATGGGGTTCCTGGTAGGGGCGGATGCGGTGCTGGAGGCGTTCACTGTCCTGGATCATCTTCTCCAGGTGTTCCATGGTAAAGGGTTCCTGACGGATCCATTGTTCAAAGAAGGGTTGGGCGACGAACTGGAGTTTTTTGAGGGGTTTGGCCAGGGGGGTGCCGGCCACCCGGGGGCCCTGGAGTCGGACCCGGGGGCGGGGAAAGTAGAGGGTTTGGCCCACGAAGGGAAAAGCGGAGGAGAGCAGGAACGGGGGGTGCCAGGTGTCCAGGGTTTCAGGGTCTGGTGGGGCCAGGGGTTCTGGGGTACCGAAGAGGCGGACCCAGGCCACCACCAGGGCGGCCCAGAGGGTTTCGGCGTGGGCCAGGCGGCTCTGGACCCCCTCGGCGCCGACGCCGAGTTCCCCCAGGTGCAGGGGGGCCTGGAACCTCAGGAAGACGGCGGTATATCGCAGGGTGGCCATGGCTCAGGAGGATTCGGGGGCTTCGTTCTCAAAGAACTGTACGATGTCGGCGATGCTGGCGCGGAAGTCCGCTATGGTTTTCCAGGCCTGGTCTTCGGGTTTGTCCAGGGGTTCGGCCCGGGAGACTCCGGGGCCCTGCAGGACGGTGGTCTGGGCTTTAGGGTCGCCGGCGTAGGCGGCGGTTTTTTTAGCCGTGACCTCGGAGAGCAGGAACTGGACCTTGCCGTAGCCGCGGGAGCCGTGGCCGCCCAGGTAATCGTCCTCCAGTACGGCCAGGCAGTAGGCCAGGTTTTCCAGGTCCTCCTGGAGTTGCTTCAGATTTTCCACATCGTACACGATTTCAAACACGAAGTCGGTGCCGGCGGGTACGCGCTCAATTGTCCTGGGCGTTGCGGCGGATGTGATTCGGTCTATTGCATTCTCGCTTTTAATCTCGGTGAATCCATCTACCTCAGCCGAGCGGAGGTATTCTGCGCTCTGGGCACTAAGAAACGCGTCACGGACCCGTAGCCGGGAAGGGAAGTTGGAACCAGCTTCGGCGTTCCTACCGGCGGAAGCCCCGAAGATCCGGCACACCGGGCACCGGGCGGCGTCTTCCTTGGTGTCGCACACATGGATCTTAACCTGTCCTACAGATCGATTGAAAAATACAGATGGATCGTTGGGGTATGCTTCTGTGGCGATCCGCCGTTCCAGAAGGGACCGAAGCTTGCCCTTCAGCGAAGATCCGGGAACATAGGGATACTCTGTGATAGGATCTCGCATCACCACCAGATCCAGTCCTCCAATCTGGAGAGTTTCCCTGCCTGCCCCGATATGCAGGCCCGTGACGGCCCTCAAGTGGCCCCTGAGGATCACTTTGCCGTAAAAAGGTTTTGCCACTTTTTGAGTATCCATGATTTCCTCCTACCTGTTCTTGGATGCGGACGAATAGTATCTCTGGTAGGCAATCACTGCCTCAATGAATTTGACGAAATATTTAACATCCTGCCGGTCCTTGAGAGTCGGAATAATATTGGTAAGGAGCCTGGCGAAATAAACGAATCTTCTGACCGCTTCTGATGGGTTTCTCTGTTTCTGTTCTAATTTCCGAACAGCGGTGTAAAGGTATCTGGGACCCAAAAGATAGGCTTCTGAAGGGATTTCCTCCTCCTTTAAGTGCTCTAATTTTTTTGCGGAAAAGAAGATTTTCCGCAGCTGAGTAGAAAGGTCTTCTCTGCTCAAGTCTTTCCCGATGTCCTCTGCGAGTTTGACCATTTTGTCAGGAGGGAACTCGCTGAACTTTTCTCCTACCTGGAAAGAAGAGAACCACTCAGGTGGAGATGTGTTGGTGGCTCGATCTCCACCCTTTCTTTGACCTTGAGGATGCCATTTTTGGGGCCGTTGGTTCATGACGCTTCACCTCCTCTGACCAAATAGTCCAGCCAGGTTAGGGGTCCCTTCAGGGACCGGAGCCAGTTCAGGGCCTCCCGGGGGTCGGCCGACGCCGCGGGGGCTGCAAAGGTTTGCCAGGCTTCGTCCCACCGGGCCCGGTCCTGGGGGGACGCCTCCCGGGGGTACCGGGGTCGAGCCCGTCCGAGCACATAGAGCACCCGGGGGATCACCAGGATCTGGTGTTCCTCTTCCAGGGCCCGGGCCTGTTCCAGCAGGTGGAGCAGTTTGTACACGAGAGACCGGGCGAAGAGGGGCACGAAGCGGTTTCCCTGCCAGGTGCCCAGGGTCAACAGGGTGCGGAGGGTGTCCACCTGTTCTTCCCACTGATCCCAGGCGGCCACCACCTCAAAGAGGGCCAGGGCGTTCTTTTCCTGGCCCCTTCCCCGGGCCTTGGCCCGGTCTTCTTCGTGGCCGGCCAGTTCGGCGATCCGGTAGATGGGGTGTTTGGGGTCGGTGAGGACCACGCCGGCGGACAGGGTGAGGTTCGGGTTCTGGCCCACGAACTTCCGAAAGGCCCGCTGGAGTTCCAGGGCGAAGGTGGCCACATCGTGCCAGGCGCCCGTGATCAAGAGGTCGTCGCCACCGGAGTAGACCACGGCAAACTGGCGGGGGTTCTGCCCGGTTCCCGGGGGATGGAGGTCCGGGATCACGGCCTCCTGGGGCAGGTGTCCCCGGGCCATGGCGTTCACCATCCGCTGGAAGAACAGGGTGAAGAGCCGGGAGAGGGTGGCGTAGCGGGCCAGGTGTCGTTCCTCTTTTCGGGGGAATCCGCGGGCGAAGACCTGGCCCAGGTTGTCCACATCCGCCCGCAGGGTGCCCAGCAGGGGGGCCCCTGCCCCCCGGGCGACCACCTCGTGGAAGTCCAGGGCGCGGCCCGGGTGGTTCGCCACGAAGAGGGGGATGCCGTCGGCCTCATAGCGGTTCACCGAGAACCAGTACTCGGGTTCCGGCAGGGCCTCGGGCAATTGCTCAAAGAAGTAGTACCACCGGTTCTGGATGCGGATCCAGGCGGGCTTGAGGTTGCCCCGGTGGAGGTCCAGGGGGCGGGCGTAGGCCAGGATATAGCGGGTCTGGGGGAGGTTCTTTCCGATGTTTTCCAGGGCGTAGCAGGTGGGGCACAGGAAGTATTCGGCGCCGGTTTCCTCGTCTCTCATCCCCTGGGCCCGGTCCACGGGCGCCACCTTCTGGCACACAGCACACACCCGCCGGTTCTGGGTGTCCTGGGGCTGGAAGAACTCCGGGGTCAGGAGGTCGTGGAACCGGTGGGCCTTCTGCTGGCCCAGTTGTTCCTGGAGCTGGCCCCAGGCCTCGGCGAGTTTGGGGTAGTCCGAGGCGGTGGGCAGGAAGGAGTGGCCGTTCAGGGGAACCCAGGCCAGGGCCAGGAACAGCCGGCCCTCGTGTTCCTGGAAGAGCCACTCGTTCATCTGGGTCTGGATTTCGTGCAGGGTCTGCCGGGTTTTCTCGGTGTTGGCGGTGAGCAGGTAGAAGCCCCCGCCTCCGGAGTAGATGACATTGGCGCGGCTGAGCCCCAGGGCTTGAAGGATCTGCTGGACCACATGCTCGGTGAGCAGCACCAGGTACAGCGAGCGGGCGCGCAGCCCTTTGAGGGCGGCCCGATAGGTGATGGTGTAGAGGAAGGACTGGACACCTGAAAGGTCGCCGGCCACCAGGAGATACCGGGGTTCCGTGCGGTCGGCCACCTGATCCGGGCTGAGTTGACCCAGGGAGATTCCCTGGTGCAGGAAGTACTGGGCCATGGCCGAGGCGATGGCGGCGGTGGTCTTGAGATGGTCAAAGAGGGAGACATCGGGCAGGGTTTCCGGTTTGCCGGGCGAAAACCGGGTTTCCGAGGGCACGGAGGCGAGGAACTGCTCCAGGGCGTTGAGCAGATACTGGATGGGATCGGTGGCCTGGTGGAAGGGGGGCGGACGGTGCCCTTCCGGTTCGTTGGCAGGAGGGGCTTCGGGGGTCTCCTCCGGGCCCAGGCCCGTGTTGAGATAGGCAGCCAGGCCCTTCAGGAGGGTTTCGTACTGCTCTTTTGAGACGCGCAGGGGGGCGTCCCAGTGGAAGGGCCTGGGGTAGTAGCGTCGGCTGAGTTCTGCGGCGTCGTGGAGGGACATGGGTGGGAACGCTCCCAGTTTCTGCTGAGGGGTCAGAGGCGTGCGGAGGTTCTCAATCCGCTGGAGGATATTGAAGAGGGGCAGATCCGGCTGGAACTGGCTGTCGGTTTCGGCGTCGGGGTCTTCTTCTTTGGTGGCCCGTTCGCTGCCGGCGGCCAGGTTGTCGGCCTCCCAGACGATCAGGAGATCGCTGCGTTCGTGGGACAGGGCGTCCAGACGGTCGTACTTGGGGTCCTGTCGTTTGAGGGCGTGGTGGCGGAGCACGAAGGGGCGGGCGGGTTTCAGGGCTTCCCGGAGTTCCACGGGGTAGAGGTTCGCGAGCCACTCCTCACCAAACTCCTGGTGGCGTTTACTCCTGGGGTTGGGCGAGGCCCGTTGTTGGGCCTTGCCGATGTCGTGCAGGAGCGCTCCCAGGAGAACCTCGTAGAGCGCTCCTTTGGGTTTGGCCATCGGTCACCTCCTGATTTGGTATCGGCCCATGCCGAAGCTGGTGGACTTGCCCACATGCACAGGTTCCCCGGCCAGGAGCAGGGGCAGAAGGGGGGTCACGGGGCCGGAGAGCACCAGGGTTCCCTGAAAGCCGTGGAGTTCGTGGCCCTGGCGTTGCCGCCGGGAGAACCGCCGGACCTCCACGGGGCGGAGGGTTTCCACCCGTTCCTGCACTTCGGGGAGGTGCGCCGCCCAGGCCCCGGGCAGGGTGAAGGGCTGGCCGTTGCCGTGGACCTGATTTAAGAGCGAAAGCCGGCGGCTCAGGGCCTTCAGGAGCCCTTCCAGGGTGGGGACCCGCAGGAGTCTGCCCTGGTGGACGATGCGGGTTGGCGTGAGGAACTGCACCTGGATCTCGGTGGTTTCCTGGAATGCCTCCAGGCGCTGCCGGACCCATTCCCCCAGGGTCTGGATCCGCGGGGGTACCAGGAACTGGCTCTGGGCGTAGAGCACCCGTCCCTGATGGGAAACTTGCAGGAGCTGGAGGCGGGTCCGGTGGCGGCCGAGGCCGCCCCGGGCCAGGGTTTCCAGGGCCTGGATGACATGGGGGAACAGGTGAACGGCCCGGCCGAGCAGGTGGATTCCGAGGTGGAGGGGTTCCCCCACCTGCCAGGAGGTCCGGGTGGGGGGCCGGAGTACAAAGGGGTGGGGGGCATAGGGGA